>CAYSGX010000109.1:0-8940 GCA_964430605.1 uncultured Chitinophagaceae bacterium | reverse complement strand
GGTAAACGATATGTATTCGGACACTTTCATTCTTTCCTTGCTGACTGCAAAGATAGTAAAATGTCCAGTTTATTTGATAAAAAACTGGACAAAACTTCATTGATTGATTTCAAATGTCAAGTATTTGGTGCAGAAAACTTGACAAAAGTCGCAAGGTTGCGTCAGTTTTTTATTTTAATTATTTCTACAAAGTTGTCAAGGTTTCCGATTTTGGCAATGTCGCCAACTGTGTGTCCAAGTAGGGAAACCGCCATTAGCATTTGCAAAACCGCATATCCATTTCAGGTATTCATCCCGCCAAGTGGTTTTATATTCTATGTTTTGGGATTCGGACATGTCAATTTAGGTCATATATTTTTGCAAATGTAATTGTAAATGTGGGCAAGCCATTTTACGGTTTATGTTTCATTCTAATCTTTAGTTTCCCTTCAGATTCTTTTTTAGGTTCCTCTCTTCTTATTACTTTTTCCGAAGAACTCTCTTTGAACTTGTCCTTGTAACCTAAGGGGATGGAATAGTCGGAAGCAGAAAGTAAAGTAGTTAAACTAACTGACCCTTCTATTTCCTTAGGAAGTTGTGAGGTGGTTGGAAGAAAAAACAGGTGGAAAGAGAAGCGATTCCTTTCCTGTCTAAGTTTTGATATTGCCTCATTATAGATGTATATATCATTAGCGATATTTCTCATTACCAAATCAATTTCTCTATTTTCAGCAACAACTCTTGCTGATGTCTCAGGAATTGTTATTCCGCTAACATGAATCACTTTTATCAAACTTTCGGTTGACATTGCGTCTGATATACGTTTAAAATATCCGGAATCAATTAGTGCTATCAGTTCTTTATTTTCCGTTTTGTGAATTATTGATTGAACTTGAACAATTATTTTATTTCTTAAATCAATAGAGGAATTATAGATATTACGTAAAGATATTTCAAAGTCAGCCTTACCGTTTAATGATTTTAATATCTTGTAGGTAAAATCATTTTCTAGAAAAACTAATGAGTTCTTCGATTTGATAATATTTTCTTGAATGTCTATTAGAATCATTTGTTAGCTTTTTCCTTTAATAAAATCATCAACTTTTTCCCCTGAACTATCTTTTTCTTTTTTCTCCCATTCGTTTAAATGGGAAGTCGCTATTTCAGTTTGAACTCTCGCAACTTCATCAATTAAAGCATTGTTCAACTCAACTTCTTTGGCTTTCCTGTGTTCCTCTGTCCTAGCAGCAATATCTGCATTGCTAGACCTTCTCAAAGCCTCTGCTGTTTTTTTGCTTTCTAAATCTGTTTCTAATTCTTCTTTGAACATTTCCTCTCTGTAATAAACTGCCCTGTCATAATCGCCAATTGGAGTTTTAAGTTTATACAATGTTGGAAGAATTTCAATTACAAAAAAAGCAAACCGAACTAACCACATAAGGAATAACAAAGACCAATTTGCTTTTGAAGCATTATTAAGTGCAACATATTGTCGTGTGAAACCATTTAGACCTGAAAGCATTGTCTCATATTCAACCTTTACAGAATCAATTTTATCTGTTGTTGTCCTAAGTTTATCAGTATTTGCAGAAACGATTGTGTCTAATTTATCTTTTTTATTCTTGAGGTCTGCAAAATATGCATTGCTTATTTTATCTGCTTCCCCTTTTATAGCCCAACACTGTTTGTCCTTAGCATTAAAATCATTCTTTTCAGAAATGTATTTATCTCTTGCAGCCCTTGCTTCAGAAGTAAGTATAGGCTTATTTGTAGCAGTATCAATTGGGCATTGACTTCTTAGGAAAAAATAATCTCGTTCTGATTGCTTATATTTTTTAAACAAAGCCTCACTCTCGCTCACACAAGATTTAAACTCTGATTGCTTTGTTTGATATTCAGGTAGGGGACAGGGTGCGCTTAGTTTTGCCTCAAGACTAGTAACTTCCTTTTTATCATTTGCTAACCTATATTCTTGTCCTTTTGTGTCATAGATAGAGTTTTGAACGCTTAAGCGATTACCTAATTCTATATCTTTATCTTTTTCCATTTGAATTTTAATGTCCTCATTAAAGATTAAAATTTCAAATGGTATAGAAATGAAAAATGCAATAATAATTCCTAAAACGGCACGTGTAAGAAATGGAAACCAAAATGGTTGTTTTTCTATAGTAGGATTCTTTTTTAAGGAAATTACCATGCCTCTGTCAATTGCATAAATCATTAAGCCCCACATTAAGCCAAAACCAAAAGCTGGTTTTAATGAATGTCCAAAATACCAACCTGCAAATCCACCCGCAAAAGTTGCAAACAACCAAGTCATAAAAAGAATGAATCCCATTGTTGCATGACGGTTGTAGTCGTTCTTACAATCTTTTAGAACATGAATTTCAGAACCCGAAATAAGCCAAAAGAATTTTTGGAAAATTGATGGTTTGTATTGACTGCTCATTCGGCTTTATTTTTTTTAAGGTGAATAATTTTTATGTCGGATTCAGTCATTGACTTGATTGCAGATACAATTCTCATTAAAGAAGTTTCTCGGTTTATTTCAATGTATTCTGAACGTTGATTGAAAGAAATAAAAGTGGTTTTCAAAGACCTTGGTTCTTTGATAGTGAATTTCCTTATTAAATACGATTTCAGTTTTTGTCCAAATCTTTTTATCGCTTTCACTTTTATTGGATATTCAATTCTGCTTTCATAAAAAGTCGGCAATTTGATTTTTGGCAGTGTTACAAGCCGAATGTTTGAGATGCTTGGCAATGGCAAAACATCAATCTCAATTTCCTTTCTTTCTGTTGTTAATTCGTTTCTTGCTTCAATTACATATACGGTTTTTGAGCTTGGTAAAATATTCAGCGTTCCGACTGCTTCTAATTTTTTCTTGGATGGGAGCAAAACTATTTCTGTTGCATTGCTCACATCCCAACTTAACAGAACAGGCTTAGATTGAATTGTATAAAGAGAACTTGCCGTTAAATGATTAACCGAAATCTTTTTAATTACTTTCAATGAAACCGTTTGCGAAATAGTTTTCAGTTTTTCAATTGATTCGCAAATAAGTTTTATGTCTTTTGATTTATCTGCTTCAAACTTGAAACTTGTTTTATCCGACACTTCTAAAACATCTTCATCTATCAGCAGAAATAGTTTTGAAAAATTTATTGCTTCCCAACTGATTTCTATTTCATCATTTGTTAAAGCAATTGTCCGATTCAGTTTCAATGATTTTATTTCGGGTTTCGCAACAACTTCAATTTGCAACTCCTTTTCGGTTGAGCCACTTTCATTGCTTGCTCTTAGATGTAAAGTTGTTGTTTTACTTAGTGATATTTTTTTACTGTCGCTTTTTATAACTTCATCCTTCCCTAAACCAATTAGGGTTAGAGTTTCGGCATTTGAAGTTTTCCAACTTAATAGTATTTCGTCTCCGTCAACTATTTTTCTGCTATCGGAAAGAAAATCAACAACTAGCGGCATTGGCAAAACAAACGAAATGGACTTCTCTTGTTTACCTGACGGATTTTCTGCTGTAAGAACTAATGAAGTTGTTTTGCGAAGCAGAACATCTTTATTTGTTGAACCAGTTACATCACCGAAATCTGAAAGGTAAATCTTGTCTGCATACTTTGTTAGCCATGATAAAGAAATTGGTTTACCTAAACTTATTGTGTTTTCAGTTGCAGTAAAATATTCAATGGATGGAGCAGGTAATAAGAGAACTTTTGAAAACTCTTTTTTTGAGTATTCATTTTCACCAGTAAAAACCAATTTTGTTTTTTCTCTTATTGAAAATTTGGTTTCGCCTAATAACGAAACTTCGCCTAATCCGTTGTCAATGCTTGCTTTTGTCGCGTGAGTAAAATTCCATTTGAGAAGATATGTTGGAGTTTCTTTGTCGTCAATAAGTGTTGCTTCAAAAGTTACAAGGTTGGGAGAATGCCAATCACAACCGTTACATAAAATGTCGGCATCCGCATTGTCTGTTTCACATCGTGTGCATCTCCACATACTACTTTAATAATTTACCTTTAAGTTTTGGTGTTGTGCTTTCTTCTTTTGGCTTTACGGGTTCTTCCTTTTTTACTTCCTTGATTTTATCAAAAAGTTTACCTTTTAATCCGCCACCTGTGTAAGTAGGCACTTCCTTTTTAGTTTCTTTTTTGGGTTCAATTACTTCATATACTTTCTCGTCTTCATGTGAACGGAAAATTGAAATGATTGTAGATAAATCAGGTCTGTCTTTAGCATTTGGTGAAAGCATTTTGTCAAGCAAGTCCTGTAACACTTTTGGAACTTTGCTACTATAAGTAACTTTTTTGCCGTCAAGTATTTGTTGCCAGATGTATCTGTATTTCTTTTCTGTGTTTGGTTTTTCTCCACACCAGTATTCGGAAAATAAAATGCCCAATGCAAAAATGTCTGATAGAATAGTAAGGTCTTTTGCCTTTATATCTTCTGCACCAGTTATGTATTTAGCAAGTTCAGGTGAATAATATTCTTGCGTTCCTACAACTTCTTCTGAATTGCTTGGCGGCTTTGATGAAAAATAGCTGTTGTCAAAGTCAATCAGTTTTGCAACATATTTTTCATCGGAAATTTTTTTAATTAAAATATTGTCTTGCTTCAAGTCACCATGAACAATATCAAGGTCGTGCAGAATTTTCAAACTGCTAACAATAGTCCGAATGATTAAAAGCCTTTGATGAATTGGCAATTTAGAAACGGCCGAAATTGAGATTGTGCTTACATCAACTTTTTCGCACACCTTAAAATAGGTTGTGCCACTTCTAAAAAAGTCAAATGCTGAAATTAGGTTTCCGCCTAACGCACTTTTCTTTGAAATTTCTTTATTGATTTTGATATGGTGAGATTCAAATTCGGCACACCTCTTTTTTCTTTTCTCAATCGTTGCAGAACTTCCTGCCATGCTTTTGTCGCTTGGATATTTTGGCGAAAGAAACTCTTTGATGAAGTAAGTATTGCCGTCTTTATCAAGTTTAGCAAAAGAAACTTTGGACATACCACCTGTAACCTCAAAATCTTTGAGAATGGTGTATGTTCCTTTATGCCCAATTAGTTTGTCTCCCTTCTTCATAGCTAACTATTGATATATTCCAAATATTGTTTTTTATATCCTTCCCAAATTTTCTTTTGTGCTTCTCCTCGTTCAATTTCAACTTTCTTTATATCATCTTCAATAATTTTTCTTTCTTCAAATAAATTGCTCATCATTTCATCTTGCTTTTGTAAGTCCATTACATACTGTCTATAAACATCTTGCATTCTTTGGCTGAAATGATTTTTGATTTCTTGAAATGACTTAAAGCCTATTGCTGTCAATGAAATTGAATAATCATCACCCGCAACTGAACCAATTACATCAATAAGTTTCTGCTTCCATTCTTCAACATTATTTGAATCAAGCAATGCCTGCAACATTGCATATTCAAATTGCATTGGAGTATTAAAATAGCCGTAGCAACCATCAGTTGCAGTAAACAAAATACAAGGCGAAGCCGTTGTTATTTTGTTTAATCGCAATTTGAAGTCGCCATCAGCAGAAACAACATTGTCTAATGGAGAATCTTTTGAGAGGTTTTCAAGTGGGTCATATTTTTGCTTCAAGTCATCAACGGAAAGTTGTTGTAATCCGCCTGTTTCCGTAAAAAGATAATTTCTTGAATCACCTGCCCAAATGCTGCAAACATCAATCTTGTTTTCTTCTTCAGTAATAAACAAGCCTGAAAATGTTGTCGGCAAATCTTTAAGCAATTTGCTTTTTAATTTACTACCTCCGTCTTTTTTTACTTCACTTAGTTTTAGTTGAAGTTGGTTGAGCAATGTTGTTCTTAGTTCATCTAAATTATTTTCATTGAAGGGTTCCCCCTTCTCAATTAAGTTTAAAAAATAATTTTCCGCTTGCTTATTCACAAGTCGGGATGAAAGGAAGGCACCACTTTTTTGAACGCCATCAATTTCATAGGTGGTGCTTCCTGCCCCACCCATTCCATCGCATACACTTAGAAAATACAGTTTGTCTTTATGAATAAAAACAGGGTCTGCATCTTCTCCTTCATCTTTTGTCTTTGCGATGTTAAATGAAATTGCTACATCAATTTTTTCAATCACTTCATTTGTGTTGTGCATTTTCTTTTTACCTCTTTTAAACAGATTTGACAATTGCCGAAAGGATAGTTTCATAGTCAAGTTCTTTTAAGCCCATACCAGCTTGAGAAGGGTAGTGAATGGAATTGTCCCATTCATTGCTAATATCCGACCATGGATAGCTGTCAGGAGCATAGATGATTAGGCGTTGTGCAGTTTGAGAAACATATGCATCTTGTCCATTCCACCAATCTGCTAAACCATTAAGGTTACTTGGTATTCCTGTTGGATATGCTGATGGCTTTGAACTTTCTTTATCCAATTGATGAGCCGATGCATCGGTATAAACTACAATAATTTCTCTCCGCCTGTCGCCTGATTTATTCCATTCAGAACGCATTGCTAAAGCAAGTGCTTCAAGCCCATTTTCAGGTTCGTCCCCACCGCCTTTAGGTTCTAAGCCACTGACAAAACTTTGGAAGTCGCTTTGTTGGTCAGGGAGTGTAAAAAATGGTGATTCAGAAAGTGCCTCTGAACCATCAGCATAAAAGTCTCGGAAAGCGATAACTTTTAAACGAAGGGTTTCAACATGTTTGTCCTTCGCTTCTAATTCTTTTCTCAAATCTGGATAAAATTGTAAAGCATGTGTCTTAACGGTATTCATGATACCAGCCATGCTGCCTGTGCAATCAATGCACATTACGATGTCAACTGTGTACTTAAGTCCTTGCATGTTGTTTTATTTTTATTTGTGAATGAAAAATTGAGATTTCAAATGTAAGAATGAATGTTGAATAGAGAACTGTCTTTGGTGCGTTGGGACAAAAGCAAATGTGAAGCAACTGTGTGTTGGCTTGCGGGTGGCGTTGCACCTCTTTTGATTTTGCCGAAGCGTTGGGCTGTCTGTCCATTTGTTACGGTCTTTTAATGTTTGCACTGTCGCCATAGAATGACGCATAACTCCCAAAACACACACAATGCGCATTTCAGATATTTGATAAAACTAATAATTATTTTGTAAAAGTAAATTCAGGTAACCACAAAAACCCAATTGCTTAAAAAAGCCATTCCCTCAGGTGGAAGTCCAAACTCTGTAATTAGCTGATTATCAAAAAAATCAGTTGATTTTTTTAGCCTGAAAAGAAATGTTGATTAAGAAGTTGGGACTTCATAAATTATCCTTTCTGCACAGTTTGATGCGCCAACCGTTAATTTTGAAACACAATTATTTTCGGTATGAAACAGCAAAACATTTTATGGCTTGTTATTGTGGCATGGTTGGGTTTTGTGCCAGCAGCATTTGCCCAGCAGGAAAAAGCACACAGCCGTACCGAAATTCACGGCTACTGGATGAATGATGCCAAAACCATTATTGTAAAAATGTATGACGATGAAAAAGGCTTTACGAGAGGCAAGGTGGTTTGGCTGCGCGATTCTATTGACGCTTTGGGCAACGAGCGCAGAGATGTAAGAAACAGCAATGTAAATATGCGCTCAAGAAAGCTGACAGGCATGGATATTTTGTATAAATACAAATACGATGCGAAAGACCATGAATGGGAAAACGGCACTATTTACAATTTCGATAACGGCACTGAATATCACGGTAAAATGTGGATTGACGAAGAGGATAAATTGTATATTAAAGGCTATTGGTGGTGGTTTTGGTTTTTGAGTAAAACCAAACATTGGGAAAGAGTACAGTTTTTGCAGCAGTCGCAAAGCACCGTAAAAAAATAAGCATGTACGAGGGGCTGTTATACATAGGGTTTTCGCAATGTTTGTTTGCCGCTTTTGTGATGTTTACGCTGCCGAAAAGGCGCACACACGAGCGGCTGCTTACATGGTGGCTGTGTGTAATGGCGGTAAAATTTCTGATTCTCATAGCCAAAGATTTTCATGAAGAATACTTTGATGCCGAATTTTCAGACGGATTAATTCCGTTTACGTTTGGTCCGTTTCTGTATTTATACACACGGTTTTTGGCTGATGAAGATATACGGTTTAAAGTGTCAGACTTAAAGCATTTTATTCCGTTTTTTATTTATACGGTTTTGTACTTCGTGTTGTTTAGGGGCGAGTTGTCTTTCACCAACGAGGCATTTTTTGAGCAAGATGAATTTTTGTGGGTGCGTGTTGTTTTCGCCATTTCATTTATTGTTTCCATTGTGGTGTATTCAGCGTTTACTTTTATGCAGATAAGAATTTTTCTGAAAAATTATCGTCAGAAATTCTCTTTTGAATCGGGCAAGCGCAGAATTTACTGGATGCGCTTTATTGCCATACTTTATACTATTACGCATGGCTCTTATATCGTTGCAGGGCTGGCAAATATTCTTGCGCTGAAAACAGTTGTAAATATAGATTACTTGTCGAGCGCAGGGTTGATTGTTCTGGCGTATGCCGTGAGCTATTATAGTGTTCGTGAAAAACGAAAAGTCAGAGAGTCGCTTCTGAAAAACCCCGACAGCTTATTAAATGCTGAAACTTCCGAAATACATAGTACCGCAGCGGAAACAAGCCCGCACACTTCGGAAAATACAGAACAGGCAAAAGCAACAAACAACTTTCCGCCTGTTGTAGCTTCACAGAAAAAGCCGCTTCTGAATAATAATGAATTGCAGGAAGCCGTTCAAAAGCTGCTTGCTTATATGCCTCGCAACAAGCCCTATCTGAATCCCGAACTAACCATTCAGGAACTGGCTGAAAAAGTAAATATTCCCAAGCATCATCTCACGTATATTATCAACACAGGATTAGACAAAAACTTTTTCAACTTCATCAACGAATATCGCGTAGAAGAATTTAAACGCAGAGCCGTTGACCCCGAATATGACCATTTAACGCTGATAG
>CAYSGX010000108.1:5491-9013 GCA_964430605.1 uncultured Chitinophagaceae bacterium | reverse complement strand
TTCGCCAAAGTGCTGATAAAGACTATGCCGACTATCTTAAAAGAAATGTAAACGGAACTTTTAATTACAGAGAGTTGGTGTACAGTGCCGGAAAATATACCAATGCCATTAATAAAGAAGATGCGCTTACCGATATTAAAAGCAGATTGAAAAGTAATGGGTATAATGTTATCATAGTTCCCACTATCGATTTGCAGTTTGTGCATAAACTCAGCCGCGAGTTATATAATCTTTCGACAGATTACGCTTTTGTGGTTTTAGGCTTGCCTGTGTGGAGCCCCGAAAATGATTTGCGTTTAGATTATCTGGAGAAAATAAATACACATTTCACGCAAGCCTCTTATATTGATGACAGCTTGTTGCACGATGCGGTTTTCGCGCAAAGATTTTTTGAATTGTATGGGCAATATCCCAGCGAAACCAATATTAAAGGTTTCGATATCGCTTTTTTCTTCGGAAAACAACTTATTCAGCATGGCAAATATTTTTACAAACATATTGAAGAAGTTAATGACACCGCAATACATACTACGTTCAATTTTAAACCCTCATATACAGAAGGCTCTATGCAGGAAGAAATGAAGTTTTTGTACTACGAGAATAAAAAAGTACATCTGTTTAGGATGCAGGATTATTCCATTAAAAAACTCAGGTAACGGTATCTGATATTATTTTTCAACAGTTAGCAATTTGCCTGCTTATTTTAAAATTTTTTACCTTCGCAAAACTTAAAAATCTTCTTTATGAAATTCAATATTGCTTTTGTTTTAGTGTGTTCATTTTTTTTGCAATCGCTTAAAGCTGCCGATTTGTTGGTAGAAGAATTTGGAGTGTCGCCTGCATACAGTTCGGTTAATGCTGCTATCTCGGCAGCTTCCGATGGCGACCGTATTTTTATCCGCAGCCGCACGGGCAATATCCCTTGGGTGGAAGAAATCACTATCGCCAAATCGTTGGAACTGCTGCCGTTTGAAAATGATACCTTCTTTTATTTTCAGGGCAATATCACTATCACTTCTGCAAACAACAGAAAAGTAACTATTATAGGTATATACAACACACAAGGCACGCTTACAGCCAGTGCGGGCAACACAGCCGCCAGAACACAGGTGAACATACTTGGAAGCCATTTTCAAAACGGAGGCATCAACCTCAACTTCAACGGAGTGAAAGCTACCGTTGCGCATACTTATGTGAATAACAGTGGTATCAGCCTGCGCTACGGAGGTGTATATGGCTGTGAAGTAGTAAATAGCAGCAGCAGTACTGCTATTACTGTAACAGCCGAAATGTCACCCCCTGCTGCGGAATTTGTATATATAATAGGTAACAGGACACACACTTCTTGGTCAGGAACAGGACACGGTATCAGATGGAATTCTAATACCCATTATTTCGACATCAGAAACAACCTTGTTTATTCGGGAGGTGATGGTATTACCGTTTCTACTTCTATGGGAAACCCTGCGGAAATAAACAAGGTATATAACAACACCGTTTCACTTATAGGTTCAATTTCAACGAGTCAATATGGTATTAATGTATCTGCTACAGGCGCAGGAGGTATTGTTGAAATTATGAACAACCTTATACACAGAGGTAATAACTTTAATGGTAACAGCGCTTATGGTATTCGCAGTTCTTCATCTAATGCTCAGACCAATGCTTATTACAACTATATACACAACAATTTTTCGGGAACCAACAGCCATATTAGTGGAACTTTTACGGTAAGTACCCCTAACAGTGCAGGTGCTTTATCATTAACAAGCGATGGAAATATTTCGGGCAGTGGCGGTGTGGACGCAGGCAATCCTTCCAACGTATTTTTCGACCTAAACCTTACGCGCAACGATTGCGGGGCTTATGGCGGTTCTTACTCGCTGGCAAACTATCGCCCTTTGCATTATGGTTCGTCCAGAGTGTTTTTTGTGAAATACCCTTTCAATATTCGTCAGGGAACTACGCTTTCTATTGAAGCCGATGGATACGACCGTTAACAAATTACGCTAATACAACACTATAAGTTTTGAAATACAGCATCGCTCTATACAGTTATTTATTTTTTCTTTTCTTCGGAAATATTGCTTTGGTTCATGCGCAGCCGAAAAATATTGTTCAGGCAGAATACTTTTGGAATACCGACCCCGGGCAGGGCAACGGAACACCCCTGATTGCCGAAGACGGTAATTTTAATGATGCCCTTGAAAAAATAATTGCCAATACGGCAACGTTTCCTTCTTCATCAGGTGCTCATAAGCTGAATATCAGGTTGCGCGATGCGCAAAATCGGTGGAATCCTGTGTTTTCAACAATAATAGATGTGTTGCCTGCCAGTGCATCTTCCATTCGTTCTGTTCAAATTACTTCCGCAGAATATTTTTGGGATACCGACCCCGGGCAAGGCAACGGAACGCCTATGATTGCTTTTGACGGTAACTTTAATGATGCTATTGAAAAAGTAACGGCTAATATTACCGCACTGCCTGCGGTGGGTGTACGCAAATTCAACGTTCGTGTTCGTGACGGACAAAACCAGTGGAGTCCTGTATTTTCAACCGTGATAGATGTATTATCGGCTGCGGCATCATCTATTCCCGCTCTGCGCGTTACTGCTGCGGAATATTTCTTCAATACTGACCCTGGACAAGGCAATGCAACGCCTATGCTGGCTTTTGACGGTAATTTCAACCAGTCTTTGAAAAAAATTATCGGTGCAAGTATTCCCGCACCTGTGGTTGCAGGCGTTAATGTGTTGAGCCTGCGTACTCGTGACGGGCAAAATCAATGGGGCGCATTGTTTAGCGTAGTGGTGAATATTGATACTACTATTGGGGGCTTCAATACTTCTGTTTCGGGTGCAACCGAACTTTGTTTCAGCAGCAGAAACGGTATTCAGTATAATGCGCCCGCCCGTCCAAATAATACTTTCGACTGGACAATTACAGGCGGAACTATTGTTTCAGGAACAGGCACTGCTCAAATCACGGTAAACTGGAATACTACAGGACCTTACCAACTATCGCTTACCGAATGCGACCCACAATCTTCATTTTGTGATGATGCAACAATAACCGTTGTTATTAAAACTGAAACTTCAGCTACTGTTAACCAAACGATTTGCGCAGGACAAAGTTTTGCCGGATATACTTCCGCAGGAAGCTATACAGATGTATTTACAGGCAGCAACGGCTGTGATAGCACTCGTATTCTGAACCTTACCGTTACGCCTACGCTTACCCAAACGGTAAACATGACTATCTGTAACGGACAGTCTTATGCAGGCTATACTTCTGCCGGAACATATATTGATAATTTTACTACCGCATCGGGTTGTGATAGCATCCGCACTTTGCATTTAACGGTTTCTTCTACGCTTACCCAAACCGTAAATATGACTATCTGTAACGGACAGTCTTATGCAGGCTATACTTCTGCCGGAACATACATTGATAATTTCACTACCACATCGGGTTGTGATAGCATCCGCACTTTGCATTTAACGGTTTCTTCTACGCTTAC
>CAYSGX010000108.1:0-5391 GCA_964430605.1 uncultured Chitinophagaceae bacterium | reverse complement strand
CCAAACCGTAAATATGACTATTTGCAGTGGTCAGTCTTTTGCAGGCTATAATGCCACAGGCAACTATACCGATAATTTTACTACTGCTTCGGGTTGCGACAGTACCAGATTTTTGAACCTTACCGTGCTACCGCCCGATACCACAAGGCTAACGGTTGGCATTTGTCAGGGGCAAAGTTTTGCAGGATATAACCAAACAGGCGTATATGCTGATTCATATACTACTTTGGCAGGTTGCGACAGCGTAAGGGTGCTGACACTTACTGTTTCTTCCAGTATTCAAATGGTTATTAACACTACTATCTGTAAGGGAGAAAATGTTGCGGGCTATACGCAAACAGGCTCTTATACTGATACTTATACCGCCACAGGCGGCTGTGATTCCACACGTATTCTGAATCTTACGGTTTTGCTTCCCGATACGGTTACTATAGATACCGCTATTTGTTATGGAAGCAGTCTTGCGGGATATACCACTGCGGGAACATATACTGATGTTTTCAATCGTCAGGGAGCATGTGACAGTGTGCGTATTCTGATTTTAGATGTGTTGCAGGCTTCGGCTGATACGTCATATATTTCAATCTGCGAAGGCGACAGCATTTTTGCGGCAGGCGCATGGCAGTTTACGCAAGGGCTTTATGCCGATACTGTTTCGTCATCGGGTGGCTGTTATGAAATTCAGTTTACCGCTTTGAGCTTGCTCAACCTGCCCGATACACCTGTTATCAGCCTTAACGGTTTAGTATTGTCTGTACCGCCTGTTTACAGTTCTTATCAGTGGTATCTGAACGGAGCGTTTATACCCGGAGCAAGCGGCTCAAGTGTGGCTGCGGTAGCCAATGGCGATTATACGATAGTGGTTTCCAATGCCGATGGTTGTTCGATTACTTCGGAAGCGTATAATGTAGTTATCAGCAATATTGAAGCATTAACCGAAAAAATATCTGTGTCATGTTATCCCAATCCGTCAGATAATATCGCATGGATTTTAATAAACGGTTTACCTTCTGCCGATGCAACACTTGTAAATCCTTTAGGGCAGCAAATACAAACTTTCAAGCTTACCAATAACAATCCTTACCTGTTAGATTTTCAAAATATGGCGTCAGGCGTTTATTTGGTAAAAATTCAGTTTGAAGATTTAGTATTTTTTGAGAGGATTGTTATTCAGAGGTAATATCCAGAAGGAAGGCATCTCTTCAAGAGATGCCTTCCTTTAATTACCCCTTTACAAGCTCATGCTCAGGGCAGTCAATTCTTAAATCTTTGTTTTCGAGTTTTTGATTGAGCAGTTGACAAAAATGTTTTTCGCCTTTATGTTTTTGTTTGTAATAAGCACACGTAAGACACATTCTTTGCAAAGTAATTATTCCCGATTTATTCAGATAATGAATAATTCCGAGCAGGCTCAACAACAGATTTTCCTTATCATCAGGGTGCAGCTTGTCAATGGGTGTTTTTATTTCTTCGGAAAATAAAGCTGTTTTCTCTGCCGTTGCTTTTCCCTTTTTTGTAAGATGAATAATGTAACTGCGGGTGTCGTGCGGTTCAGGCTCTTTTTTTATCAGTCCTTTTTGTTCGAGTGATTTTACGGTGTCGCTTATGGTGGCTTTGGTCATGTTAAACTCATCAGCCAGATAACTTACTTTCCGTTTTTCTTCGCTGTGATACAGCAGAAATATCAATACCTGTACCTGAATGGGGCTTAATGAAAATTCTTTGCTTTCCTGCCACAGCAAAACACGAAACGCCTGCGAAATTCTTTCGAGCGAGGCGATTATTTTGCTTTCCACGCTTTGGTTCTGATGCTTTAAATCGAAAGCGGATTTATTCATGCGGTTTGAATTTTATGTAGCATCAACCTTGCTATGTTTGCCGCTCTTGTTTTTGCTTCATTTGCTTTTTCGCCTTCAAACAATTCATCTGTCGTTTGGGTAAAAAGCATCAGCCATTCTGAAAACTCGGTTTCTGTCATTGAAGTTAATTTGCTCAACTCAATGTGCTTCTGCATCGGGTTGTCCGAAAAGCTGTGTTCGCCCAAAAGCAAACTTGCCCAAAACGAATACATTTTCGGCAAATGCGTATCCCAATCTACTTTGGCAATGTCGTTGAATATATGTCCAATCACTTTGTTGGTCTTTACTTTATTGTAGAAAGTATTTACCAACAATTCAATATCATGCCTGTTTTCAATGTCTTTTTTCATACGCCTTAGTGTGTTACCGTTTTCAGCCCTACGATAGAAATGATTAAAGTGGTAATGAAAAATAACCGCCAAAAATCAGCAGGCTCTTTGAAAAATATTATTCCTACCAATACTGTTCCTACTGCTCCGATGCCTGTCCACACGGCATAGGCAGTTCCTAACGGCAATGTTTTAGTTGCTTTCACTAATAATATCATGCTGAGAGCAAGGCAAACCAAAAACGCCAGATACCATTTCCATTGTTCTGTCGGAATAACTACTTTGGCTTTGCCTAAACAAAAAGCGAATGCTACTTCAAACAGCCCTGCAACAGTTAACAAAATCCAACTCATTTTTTCCTGATTTTAAAAAGTTATGCTGCAAAGATAGGATTCCGAACTACATCAGTGCGTGTATTTTTTCTTTGTTGATGTTATTCACAGTTTTCCATTTCAAGAATATAATATCCTTTCTTTTGAATATCAGCTTTCCATTCGGGAAAAACCGTGCGGACATGGCAAAGCCTGCATTCTTTTGATGTCAAGGGTTGCCCTTCCTGTCCTTTGCTTTTGAGGTATTCTTTTCCGTAACCGTAAATCACGGCTGTATCTCTCATTTCCGATGGTGCAATGATGTCAAAGTGCATAATTTTTCCGTCTTTTCTGGGGACGTAAGTATCCCATACTGCTACTTCCATGTTGTTTTGTTTTTTTGAGGTTTGTGCATTGGCTGTTATTGCAAAAGCCGTTGCCATGATTATAATTATCTGTTTCATTTTGTTTTCTGAAATAAGTCGGGAATTCAAGCGGAACTCCCGACTGTTAACTGATGAATTAACCTTTTACGTCAGCTATTGACGCGCCAAAGTTGATGTGCAACACATTTCCGTTGGGCATTACCAAAGCGGGAACGGATTTTACACCTGCTTTCTCCGCTTCTGCAATGCGGTTTCGGTCTTCGCCAATGTGAACTACTTCTACGTTGTCTGCACCAACAAGATTAATGATGTCATCCTCTGCGCTTACGCAAACAGGGCAACCTGCATGATAAAAAACTGATTTGTTCATTTGTTTATGGAATTAATTGTTCTTTGGCATTATTGCCACGGCAAATATAGTAAGGATTCCTAACTATTAAAAATTCGAAACAAAAAACTTGCATTTGATTCATTATGACACTGTTTATAAGAGACTCAAATAGTAATGGAAAAAGAAGAAAAAATACGAGAGGAGCTACAATACTTTTGAATACAATGCAGACGGGCTTAGTAATTTATATTAATCTTCTTACGCTTTGCTTATACTTTAAATATGCCTGCCCGTGTTGTTGCGTTAAAAAATCTTCTTCAAGGCGAATTTGAATTTGGATTAATACATAGCCTAAGATTAGAAACAGTCCTGTCAGTGCATTGGGTGTTGTAAGGAAAAGCCCAAGCAAGACAATTATCATTCCTAAAAAAATAGGATTACGCGAAATACTGAAAAGCCCTGTTGTTACAAGCTCGGTTTTTGTTTCGGTATCAATACCGATGCGCCATGAATTGCGCATATTATTTTGAGCGATAATTGTCCATAAAAGCGCAGCTGCCAACAACCCAAGCCCGATATATTTTGTTATGATGTTGTCAAGTTGTGTTATGGGTAAAAAATAGTGGCAGCAAGAAGCGAAAAATGTGCAGGCAAGCACATAAAGAAACATTGTAATAATCATCAGCTTAAAATAAAAGCCTATAAGCCCGTAAGCAGTATCGTCATTGGGTAATACAAGCGGATTTTTCCCGATTCGTTTTGCGGTAATGATACTTTTTAACACAAAAGCAAGCCCGAAGTAGATTAGAAAATATATTGGCAATATAAATTTCAGGAGTTGTTCCATTTTATTATTTCTTCTTTGCTTTTTTCATTTTATAGTGTTTGAAATATGTTGCTGCTGCTCTTAAATATTTTACAGATAAAACAAACTAATTTCATTTGATTTTACAAATGCTTGCGCAGATGTTCCACCAGTTTTGACGAACGGTAGCCGAAGTCTGCACCATAGCTGTTTATCACAATTCCTTTGATATTATGTACATCGGAAGATATAGCATACACAATGCTTTCGTCTGCGGGGTCGGTCATGCCTTCAAAGCGGTAAACCTCATCAATCACAAATTCTTCGGGCGATAATTCCAAAGAATTGTTGCTGCAAATCAGACAGTCTTTTTCTGTCGTTATCAAAAAATCGGTTGTATAGCCTCTTTTGATTAAATCGTTTACAGCTTCGCTAAGAGTGTCATAGCTGTATTTAGGTCGCTTATTGTTGCTCATAATAAATGGATTTGAATGGAACTCAAATGTAACATACATTTTACTGACCTACTAAAAGTTTTTCCATTTCAACAGCCTTCGGAAACAAAATATTATTCTCCAGATGAATGTGCAAATGCAGGTCTTCTTCAAACTCTTTAAGCAAAGCAAAAGTTACTTTGTAAGTGTTGCAAGCATCTTGTGGTGGCGTGTAGCTGTTGCTTAATTGGAAAATTTTTCTGAAACGCTCGCCTTCCGCGTCATGTTCGTGCTTCATCATGTTGATGGGATTTTCAACCGTTCCGAAATGTGAGGCATCTAATGGTGTGCCTTGCAATTTTGCCTTGACCATTTTTCTGATGAATGGAAATAAAATCAACTCTTCTTTTTTCATGTGCATTGCCAATTCGCCTGCACAGGCATGAAAAAGTTCATTGATTTCAAAAAGTTCAGGATGATGGTTTCCATGCACCTTACAGATTTTGCCTAAATAGGATTTTATCTCCTGAATTTTTTCTTCTACATAGCGGTGGTACGGTTGCCATTGCAACAGAAATCAATTCCGTGATTTTTGAAAACAGAAGCCGTGCGATAATCTTGCGCTACTAATTCGCCAATGATGCTTTGTGATGTGATGTTCATAGTATCGGTTTTGCGGAGTTATTTTTGTAATACTCTATTTTGTAGTGGAACATTTCAGCCATTCGCTCGCCCTGCCATTTGGCTTTCGCGGCTTTTTCGCCTGTAAAATGCTCGTCAACGGTTTCGTAAAACAGTTTCAGCCAACGGTCAAAATGTTCGCGCTCAACAGGTAGCTTTGCGTGTGGCACAAAAGGACTTCCAAAGTAAGTATGCTCATCCAGCAGCACGGTTTGCCAGAAGCGATACATCTTTTCCAGATGTTCCGTCCAACGG
>CAYSGX010000107.1:0-9249 GCA_964430605.1 uncultured Chitinophagaceae bacterium | reverse complement strand
ATACAGCGCCTATAATTTAACCCGGCATCTTGTGCCTAATATGCCACAAAACTTGCAATGGAACAAATATTGAAGATTTGTCCGCTTTTGTTTTGTTGCATATTAGGCACAAGATGCCGGGTTAAATTATAGGCGCTGTATAAATTGGTATCTATCATTTTTTCTAAAGTACCTTCGGCTTCATTATGCATTTGTCCGCCTAAAAAAACTCCGGCATTATTTATCAGTACATCTACTTTATTGAATTGTTGCAAAGTATAATCGGCAAATTGTTTCACCTCATTTTTTTTAGACATATCGCATGGCATTGCAAATACTTTAGCGTTGGTATTTAATGCCGATAATTCATTTTTGGTTTGCATTAAATCGGCTTCATTTCGGGCGCAAATACACACATGGTTTCCATGTTTAACAAAAATTTCGGCTATCGCTTTTCCTATTCCTTTTGAAGCTCCTGTAATTACAATATTAGGCATGTTAGAAAGTTATTTCAATTAATTATTCAAAATTGCATTATTTTTAGCCAACTGCAAGTATGAACTTTTTCTCAAGTTTTGGTAAATACATTTTTCTGCTGAAGCGGATGTTCGCTGTGCCCGAAAAAAGTATGATGTACTGGAAAGAATCGTTTCGCCAAATGGTTTCTATTGGCATTGGTTCGTTCGGCATTATTTCTATGATGTCTTTTTTTATCGGTGCGGTATTGGCTATGCAATTTGCCTATCAGCTATCCGATAGTTTTGTGCCTATCTGGTGGATTGGCTATGTAGTGCGCGACTCAATGCTGTTAGAAATGGCGCCCACTTTAACTTGTTTGTTATTAGCCGGAAAAGTGGGTTCTAATATGGCTTCGGAATTAGGTACAATGCGCATAAGCGAGCAAATAGACGCTATGGAAATTATGGGTGTAAATACAGCGGCCTATCTTATTGCTCCTAAAATATTGGCTGCTATTATTGTTGTCCCCATGTTGGCAATTACAGCGGTATTTTTTGGAATAGTAGGCGGCTGGCTGGCTGGCGAGTTTACAGCCATTTATTCTATTGATGAATATGTGCGCGGCTTGCAGGATAATTTCCTGCCCTATAATGTGTGGGTAATGTATTTAAAAGCATTGGTGTTTTCTTTCATCATTACTTCCATCGCTTGTTTTCATGGTTATAATGTAAAAGGTGGCGCGTTAGATATTGGCGCTGCCAGTACACGTGCGGTAGTATATGGCAGTATAGTATTAATTATTGCCGATTTCTTAATCACATTTATGATGCTATGATAGAACTGGTAAGTGTGAAAAAATCTTTCGGTGATGTACAAGTGCTGAAAGGAATTTCTTCGGTATTTAAAGCAGGAGAATGTAATTTAACAATCGGTAAAAGTGGTTCGGGTAAAACCGTATTGATGAAAAGCATGGTGGGGCTGAATGAAGTAGATGGCGGCTCTATTTTATATGATGGCAGAGATTTTACTAAAATGAATTTTAAAGAACGCAGAGCCATCAGAAAAGAAATCGGCATGTTGTTTCAGGGCAATGCGCTGTTCGATTCTATGACGGTTGAAGAAAATGTGCGTTTCCCTTTAGACATGTTTAGCAGCATGACTATGAAAGAAAAAACCGACAGGGTAAATCATTGCTTATCCAGGGTGAATCTGGAAAACGCCAATAATAAATATCCTTCGGAAATAAGCGGTGGTATGATGAAACGTGTGGGAATTGCCCGTGCCATTGTGTTGGAGCCGAAATATCTTTTTTGCGATGAGCCTAATTCGGGTTTAGACCCTAAAACAGCTATTGTAATAGATAACCTTATTAAAGAGCTTACCACCGATTTAAAAATTACTACCGTAGTTAATACCCACGATATGAATTCGGTAATTGGTATTGGCGATAAGGTAATGTTGCTATACAATGGCGAAAAACACTGGGAGGGGAGCGGTAAATCTATCTTAACCTCTAACGATGAAATTCTTAATGACTTTGTATTCGCATCGCCATTTTTGCAAGAGCTTAGAAAAGGTATGGCGAAGTAATAGGTTCATTCTACAAAATATCCTGAACTGATTTTTTTATTACACTACAAATCTCTTCCGCAGGTAAATCATTAGGGTCGGTGCCAAAGGGGTCTTCAATTTCTTCGGCAATTAATTCTAAGCTGGCAAGTGCATAAAAAATTAAAACTACAACGGGAATTACCAGCCATTTCAGTGCAAATACATAGCCTATTGGCAGTGTCATTACATAAAAGAAGATAAATTTCTTAATAAATACACTGTAAGAAAATGGAATGGGTGTTTTTTTAATACGCTCGCAACCACCCGTAACATCGGTAAAATTTTGCAACTCGCTATTGAGATAAAGCATTTCTTCATGCGAAAGTTCACCTCTTTTACTAATAGCATGAATGCGCTGAAATATGGCTAAAGCGATTTGGTTTGGAACATGCTTTTGCTCATCAATATTACTTGAGTTGAAAGAAGAGTTGTTTTCAAATTCATTTTTGACAAACAAACTTCTTAAATGATTTTTCATTGCAAAAGCATAATTGGGAATCATAGTCCTGAAGAACATTTTATCATCTTCATTCAGCAGCATTACACTTAGCTTTATTGATAAGTTTCTGCTTGAGTTCACCAGCGAACCCCAAAGTTTTCTGCCTTCCCACCAACGTTCATAAGCTGTATTGGTTCTGAAAACTAACAGCATTGAAAGGGCTACCCCTAATAGCGTGTGTAGCAGTGAAACGTTTTTTACATAAGAATTCTCGCTTAATTTTAAAAAGCGTATTTCTATATAGCCCACCGCTGCACAGTACACGGCAATAAAAAACATCAGTGGCGCTAATTGCCTGAAAGTATCGGCTTTATGTAGCCGGAAAATAAAAGTAAACCAGTCTTTAGGGTTATATTGAATCATGGGTGTAAATAAAATTAGGCTACTTTTATTTTAATAGAATTGCCTGTAACTTCTACAGGGAAACTTTGCAAATTAGTTTTGGCGGGGCCGTTTAATACTTTGCCTTCGGTAATGTCAAACCTGCTGCCGTGCAACGGGCATTTTAATTCGTTACCTTCCGCTTTCAAGCCCGCGCCTTTGTGAGTACATTTCATTTTAAAGGCTTTGTATGAGTTGTTTTCTTTCACTACAAAAATATCGCCACTGTAGTCAGATGATTTTACCACTTGTGTATTTTGTTCTTTAAATGAATTAACGGGAATAATTAAACTGCCATTTTCGTAAACAACAGATAAAGCATTTTTAGAAGAAGCACAACTTTCTAATGAAAGTAAACTTACACCTGCCAAGGTTGCGGCACATGCAAAACATGATTGCTCAATAAATTTTCTGCGGTTCATAGCTTCTTGTTTTTTTCTGAAAGATAACTAATAAAAAAGGTTTGTGTGTTTTGCTTTTTATAAATGCACTCCCTTTCCTGATTCGCTTTAAAAATATTTAAACCACATAGATTCATAGAAATTACAGCAATTATGTTTGCAAAAGGCAAACACTATGTGATTCTTTCTCTTTGAAAGAAACAGTATAAAAGTTCAATATAGCGAAAACAAGTTTTCTGCACATAGTATTTTCTGCTTCGTTATTGCCTTTATAAAATGCACTAACCCATCTATGTATCTATTGTGGTTCATTTTCGGCTTACTGAATTACGAAAGAGGTATGGTTTATTCGCGTATTCGTGGCATAATACATAACGAGTTAAAAATAGTATAAGTTGAAATGAAACATGTTTTCAGAAGAAACAATTATCTCCCTAATCTGAATCTCGATTTCTTTTTCGGTTTTTCTTCTACTGCAACTTTTTCCGGTTCGGGTTCAATGGTTTCAAATACACCCATTTTGTCAAACTTGTTAATCCTGTTTTCAATGCGCTCTTCAGGAGTAAGTTGGTTTAGTTCAGCCAACAGTTTTTTTAGTGTCTTCTTCAGCGTTTTCGCCATTTCTTCGGGTGCGGCATGTGCACCGCCTACCGGTTCGGGTATAATACCGTCTATTAAGCCAAAGTTCAGCATATCCTGAGAGGTAGGTTTTAAGGCTTCGGCAGCCTTTTCTTTATGGTCCCAACTGCGCCACAAGATAGATGAGCACGATTCGGGAGAAATAACTGAATACCAGGTATTTTCCAGCATCATTACTTTATCGCCAATGCCAATGCCCAACGCGCCACCTGATGCCCCTTCCCCTACAATTACACAAATAACCGGTACACGCAATTTAGTCATCTCAAATAAGTTTCTGGCAATGGCTTCGGCTTGCCCGCGTTCTTCGGCCTCAATACCGGGATAAGCGCCCGGTGTATCAATAAAAGTAATTATGGGCTTGTTAAATTTTTCCGCCAGTTTCATTAAACGCAAGGCTTTTCTGTAACCTTCGGGATTTGCCATGCCGAAATTGCGATATTGGCGCATTTTAAGGTTAATTCCTTTCTGATGCCCGATAAACATTACACTTTCACCATCTAATGAAGCAAAGCCACCTACAATGGCTTTATCGTCACCAAAATAGCGGTCGCCATGCTGTTCAATAAATTTTTCAGCAATTTGCGAAATATAAAAAAGCGAGTAAGGCCTTTCAGGATGACGCGAAATTTGTACTTTTTGCCATCCGGTTAAGTTTGAATAAACCTCTTTTTTTTGCTCTAAAATCTTTTTTTCCAGTTCCGCTACAGCCTTGCTTACATCTACATTGCCCTTGTCGCCAACCTGTTTCAGGTTTTCCAACTGCTCATACAGTTCTGCAATGGTTTTTTCAAAATCTAAGAATACCATGTTTAATATGGTTTTTTGATGAATTGCAAATTTAGTTGTTTAAAAAATTTGAAAACTATTTACTAAGAAAGAAAAACGTTTTATATTCGCACTCTCAATTCAAACCGAGGTTCGGTAGTACAGTTGGTTAGTATGCCTGCCTGTCACGCAGGAGGTCGCGGGTTCGAGTCCCGTCCGAACCGCTCGGAGTAAAGCCCTGATAGCAATATCGGGGCTTTTTTGTTTACATTCGTTCCTGCTATTGTTTCCGATTTTTAAGATTTGACCTTCTCAAAACTATTTTGTTGAGCTTATCAAAATGGCAAAACCCCTGAAATAAAAAACCGCACCTTGTGAGTGCGATAACTTGGTTAGCAGTGTACAGGATTATTACAGTTCCACCGCCAAAAGTTCCGAACCGAGTTTGTGTAAGGCTTGCTCTATTTTCTTACGTTGTGTTTCGCGGGGCTTTTTCAAACCCGCGCTATAATGTTGTAACTGCCTTTGATTGATACCTGTCAAACGCTCCAAACCCGCCTTTGTGAAAATACCTTTGTAGTATTGCAAAAGGCTTTCAGTGTCAAACTTCAATTTATATTTCGTGTTTGGAATGTTGCCTAATTCTTTCTGCAACTCTAAACCCTCTTGTACTGATTGTTTGACCTCCGCAACGGTGTTGCCTACACCGCTCACGCCTTCTAAGTTTTCAGCATAAGCCCAAAATGTACCGTCTTTGCTTCGTTCGATTACAATTTTTGCCGTTTTCATACTTTCCGTTTTTATGTTTATGAATAGCCAGGGTTGTTCACTTCAACCCCATTTCTTTACGCATTTTCTTTTCAATTCCCTTTCCCACTTCGTTGCTCCCGTGAAATGGCACGGGATACGTTCGCCCGTCTTTTTCATAAATGTAGTGGCTTCCTGCGGTTCGTATGTGTGTCCAACCATTTTTCACTACCAACCTATGAAACTCTTTTGACTTCATTTTGTTTTTACTTACGTTACAAAGGTAGTATAAATACTACTAATAGCCAAACAATTCAGAATAAACTGTTTCCTCTGAATTGCCGCCTGCTTTTAGCTGACGGCTCACAAAATATTCTTAGCGCCTTTGCGTCTTTGCGTGAAATTTCCCTACCTAATCAAATAAAACAACCTTGCCGTAAAGTAATTATTGCGCTGGCTCGAATCGCGCAGGTTGCTAATACCATATTTTTGAGCAGCAATATCAGTTAGTGAATAAGCAAAACGAAGATTAGCCCCAAACTTTTTGCTGAAATGAAATGAAACATTTGCCATCCCCTCTAATGCCAATTGCTTATAAGCAAAATCAGGGTATAACCCTACATTATAACCTCTTGCTTCTCTTACCCGTGCCAGGTTATTTACAATTACTCCTAAACTAAAAATAGCCCGTTCTTTATCGTGGTAACTAATCATCACGGGCACATCTAAATAATCAATATTCAGCTTAAAATAATCGAACTGTGGCGAGCGGGTGTTTTTGGTAGTAATAGCGCCTTTCTGTGAATAAATTAATTCAAACCCAACCGAAAAGTTTTTGGGCAGCATAATAAATGTGCCAATGCCACCATTGAAACCCAATTTGGTATAACCTGCCACATCATCGCCATCTACTTGCGCGGCATTAAAGCCCGCTACCACAAACGGGCGAAACAAAGATTTCTTTACTTTACTCTCAGGATTTGATACATCCTGAGATTGAGCTGTGCTTATTAATACAATGTGGAATAAAAATAACGGCAGTATTTTTTTCATTTTCTATTTTAGCAATGTTCAACGTTCAGCGTAAAACATTATTTTTAGGGTTGTTTGATAAAATTTTTTATCTGAAACGAAACAACAAGTTTAAACGAAAATACCAATGTTAAAATATACTGCCAATAATTTAAGTAAAGTAGAAGATATTTTTAAAAACAGAGGCTACATATTGCGCTATGAAAAAGGCAACTTCAATTCGGGCTATTGCTTGCTGGAGAATAAAAAAGTAATCATTATTAATAAGTATTTCGATAACGAAGCAAAAGTGAATTGCCTGATTGATATTTTTAACCAAATTGATATAGATTTTCATGAGTTGAACGAAAATGAGCGTCATTTATTTGAGCAGTTTGAAAGCAAAACAGCATAGTGAAAATAACTTTTCTCGGAACAGGAACATCTACCGGAGTGCCCATGATTGCCTGCAATTGTGCGGTGTGCACTTCTTCTGACAGCCGGGATAAAAGATTAAGAAGTTCCCTGTTAATTCAGCGTAATAATAATAACATTGTAATTGATTGCGGGCCTGATTTCAGGCAACAAATGCTGCGCGAAAATGTACAAAGCATTGATGCCATATTAATGACACACGGGCATCGCGACCACACAGGCGGCATTGACGATATAAGGGCATATAATTTTGCGCTGAAAAAAGATATTGATTTTTATTTGAACGACAGCACCGAAGAAATTTTATTGCGTCATTTCGATTATGCTTTTGATGTACAAAATAAATATCCTGCCAAGCCCCGTTTAAAACTGAATTTAATTGATGACAAACCTTTTGTTATTGGCGATATTGAAATTATTCCTGTTAAAGTAATGCACGGCACTATGCCGGTTTTAGGTTTCAGAATAAATGATTTCACTTACATTACCGATGCCAATTATATTTCCGAAACAGAAAAAGAAAAAATTAAAGGTTCAAAAATTTTGGTACTGAATGCGCTTCGGTGGTATGAACATCCTTCACATTTTACGGCACAGGAAGCTATTGCTTTAGCGGAAGAGATAAATGCGGAACAGACTTATTTTACGCATATCAGCCATCATTTAGGATTACACGAAGCAGTTGAAAAAAACAAGCTGCCCCAAAACATGCGGCTGGCTTATGACGGGTTACAAATTCAGTTGTAGCGGAAAATTTATAATTTTTGCTGATACACGGTTCTTTAAACAGGTTCTGGTATTAAATCTGTTTAGAGAACAGATATGTCGAATACTTCTGACTTTTATTTTTCCAAAACCTGAGTTGTTTCGGTATAAGTTTCTGTAATTATCGCTAAATATGCAGAATTATTTAAACCAATGTCATGAAATCTCTGTCTGCAATAATAATATTTTGCATTGTTGTTATTAATACATCCTGCTCGCAAGATTTAGTTGTTATCTCCGGTGAAGATTCTTTAAATGTGAAAATCACTAAAATAGACGACAAAAATATTTACTTCAATTATGTTCAGGCTAATAAAAAAGAGAACTCATTGATATTGCCGTTATCGATGGTGAAAGGCTATGCCTATGCGCATTTTGAGAATCCATACAACTCAAACCAATCAACTACATCTATTAGGGTAAATAATGAAAATATTAATCATAGCCCCAACAAGCAGGCAGTTGATAAATTATATCATAAAATTAGGTTTAGCATTGTTGGCGGAGGTAGTTTTAGAACCTCTAAAATAGGTGATTCTGTTCCTCCTGATTTTAAAGAGTATGTCAGAAAACTTAAAAGAGGTTATGGATTTACTGCCGATTTTAATTATTACGTAAAGAAAAGATTTAGCATTGGACTAAAATATTCTTTACACAAGGCACATAGCGGGCCAATTGATATTTACATCCAAAACCTGGTCACAAACCAGTTTGTTACCGGCAAAATGGAAGATTTTATTTCCATTAATTTCTTTGCGCCTTCCGTTGGCTTCAATATCCCTATAAAAAATAAAGCTTATTTTTTCTATAATGTATCTATAGGTTACATGAGTTATAAAAATGAAGCCTTGTTGATTTCCAACTTTACCATTAAAGGCGCAACTGTAGGGTTGTCAAGTGATTTTGGAGTTGATTATTTTTTAACAAAAAAACTGGCATTGGGTATTACGCTTGGTTCGGTAATTGGAACGCTTAGAAAAATAGAGGTTGATGATGGCATGAGAAAGCAGGTTATTCATCTTGATAAAAATAGTTACGAAGGGCTTTCAAGAATTGATGTTGGTGCGGGTTTGAAATTATATCTGAAATAAATTTCCCTGTAGTGTATTTGATATGCTTAATTTATTCTTCTGAATATGCCCAACCCTTTTAAAGAACTATTTTCTTTTACCAAAAGTGAACGGCAAGGCATCTTTGTATTACTGCTTATAATCGCACTGTTGCTTTTAGCCAATATTTTAATACCTTTCTTTTTTCAGCACAATAGTAATTCAGATTTCGCGCAGTTTACCAAAGAAATTGAAGCCTTTGAAAAGCAGTTGCAACAAGACACTTTGAGTTATGCCGCTACTTCTTTTAAAAAGAAAAATACTGTTTCCGAAGAAAATTTATTTATTGCAAACGATAACGATGAGCCTGAATATAAAAGCGGCTACGAAAAGAAAGAGTACAATAAACAACCTTACGCCAAGAAAGAGTATTCTTATAAAAAGCTAAACATTAACCTCAATACTGCCGATACTTTAGAATTAATACAACTCAGAGGCATAGGCA
>CAYSGX010000106.1:4631-9324 GCA_964430605.1 uncultured Chitinophagaceae bacterium | reverse complement strand
AAACCTTAGACGCTATTTTAGAAACCATTACCGAGACCCTAAAGAAAGGCGACAAGGTTACTTTAATGGGCTTTGGTACGTTCTCTGTACAGCAAACACAAGCAAGAACAGGACGCAACCCACAAACAGGCAAAGCAATGCAAATAAAGGCAAAGAAACGCCCACGATTTAAAGCAGGTGCAGACCTTTCAACAACAGTAAACTAATGAATAAAACCGTAACCGTTTCCGTCTTTTGACGGAACGGAACGGCAATTTTAGGAATAAAAGAATATAGGTATAAAACAGACCTTAAAAATCCAATAATACAAGCCTAAACAACAAAAAAAGCGGACAAAAAGACCGCTAAAACAAAGAGAGCTGACCACCGCCCACAGGCGGAGCAGGAAAAGGAACAGGCGAAGCAACCCACAGCAACCCACCGCAGGGAGCAGAACCCACACAGCGGAAACAAGAAGCCAACGCACCAAACCAAGCAGAGGAAACCGAAGCAGGAGACACCACAAGCACAGAGCAACCCGAACCAAGAGCAAGAGCCACAGAACCCCAAGAACCCGAACCACAGCCACGAAACGAAGCAGAAACGGCAACACCTGACGGACAAGCACCAAGCGGAAACGCCACAAGCAAACCCGAAGCAGAAGCACACCAAGAAACCAAAGCAGACGAGCGCAGAGCAAACGAAGCACGGGAAACCCGACCGCCAACCAAAAACGAAGAAACACGGAACACCGAAGCAGACGGAAAAGCAGAGCGGACAACACTATCAACACCCGAAGCACAGCCAACGCCCACCGAACCGCCAAAGCCCGAAACAAGGGGCAAAAAGGCACGGCAGGAAGCAGCAGCCGAAGAACCCGAAAGACGAGAACCCGAAAAAGCCACACAAGGAAAAGAGCAAACAAAAGAAGCTAATGAAACCATAACTAAAACAAAAAATGAACGCTTAAAAACAAGAGCATAAAAGCGCACACCAAAGCAAGGGCGGGCGATAGACCGCTTTGTATTACCCTTGCTGGGGGTAATGTATCAGATTGTTTGTTATCCTCCTAAATACCAATAAAACAAAGGAACTTGGCAGTAATACAAAACTGTAAAACCACATAGTAAAAGTACTTCGGCAAGAAAAAATCTCTGAAAACAAGCGTTACAGCATAAATTTATTATCAAAAGCTACCTTAGTGTATCAAAACGTTTGGTGGTGAAAAAATGTGAAAACTGTAATGCCCACATGCTAAAATGGGGCTTTTATAAAAACAAGCAAAAATATCGTTGTAAGCATTGCGGCAAATGTAAGGTATCATATTACAGCTATAACGGTTGTCGCGGCACAACAGGAAAACAAATAAAAATGTTACTTGCCGAAGGGTGTGGCATCAGAAGCATCGGCAGGTTGCTTAATATAGCCGACAATACTGTGATGAGAAAAATAAAAATTATGGCATCACAAATAAAGAAGCCGCCAATACCAATGAATCAAAGCTATCAGTTAGACGAAATGCGCACCTATATAGGCAGTAAGCGAAATGTTAAATGGATAGTATATGCCATTAACGAAAAAACAAAGAAAGTAGCAGCCCTGCATATAGGCAGCCGAACCAAAAGCGCATTAAGAAGAGTAACGGATACATTGCTGCTTTCAAAAGCAAAAACTATAAAAACAGATGGGTTGAATGTATATAAAACATTGATACCTGAAAAAATACACCGTGTAAAACGGCATGGCATTAATTATATAGAAAGAATGAATTTAACCCTGAGAATAAAGCTAAAACGATTGGCAAGAAAAACCATTTGCTACAGCAAAAGCCAAGCTATGCTTGAGAGCAGCATCAAGCTGGTTGTTTGGGAATAGTTTTCTGTAATTCATAATAACATCTGATTTTTTATAGGAGGAAATAAACATCAGTTGTTGTTGATTAATGCAAACTGTTTATTTAAGGAAATTCCCATTCCGCAGTAACGAATATGTCTATATCTTCAAACCTGTCTGAACTGTTATCTCTTTTATGCAAGCCAAGCGCAATTAAATCGCCTTCATTAAAAGAAAATCCCATAGCGGGTAAAGTTATTGTTGTAACCCCGAAGTCATTTAAACTAAATTGGGTATTATCTGTAAAATCTGTTGAATTTACCTTCAACCTTACTACCCCCTGAATATCAGGATCAGAACCTCCATTATTTCGAATCCTGATAATAACTTTCACTAACCTTCCATTGTAAGGTGCAGTCCAGCCTCTTTTAAAATCAATGGTACAATTCCAGCAATCGTCAGTATTGTCGCCACCTGGGGCAGACAGCCAAATTGTTTCAGCAGTGCTGTTTGGCGCTTTGTAAGTAGAATTATTTATTGAATGATAGGTAATGTCTCTTCTGCTTTGCGTTGTTCCTATCTCCATAGGTTGCCAGCTATTACTGAATAAAAACAGCTTTGATGAATCTGTATCATACACTAATAATCCGCTGGCAGGGCTTGGAATTGCATTTCTCTGAGTGGAGGTTAACCTTGGTATCAGCAGCCCTTTAGACGAAGAGCTTAAATCGAGTATTGCCGATGTATCAGGATTATTTGTGCCGATACCAACACTGCCTTGTATGATTGCCCCACCCTGCGGGGCATTATACCTTGAATAGGCGGTATCGTTACCTACAGAAAAATTCCCTTTAATTGAGAACATACTACCCGGCATGTTCTCGTTTATACCCGATTGTTGAGCATTAATTGTTACGCTGAAAAACAACAATAGAATGAATAAATAAAATCTGTTCATGGTATGAATTATTTGCTTCTGTAAAGTTGACTCTTAACATTATAAATTCACTGTTTTATGTTTGAATAATTACAAAATAAAGGTTGTTTAAAACAATTCCGCAGTTGTTTTTTTATAGCAGTGAAATGATAATATGCAGTATCTAATTATTGAATTTTAAGGTAAAATATATTCTCATGAAAAAAGTTACTATTGCTGTTGTTTTTAGTATAATGTTCACGTGCTTATATGCACAGAAAACCGGGATAAATGAGCGGAATCCTGAAAGTATGCTGTCAGTAAAAGGTGAGTTGTCAATTGGTAAAGACACATCTTATACGCAAATATTAGCTCCCGAAGGAGGTGCAGTTATTCAGGGAAGGGTGGGCATAGGTACCAATGTACCGGATAGTTCGGCAATATTAGATTTAACGGCAACCAATAAAGGTATTCTTGTGCCAAGAGTTACCGGTTCGCAAAGAGATTCAATCAGTAATCCTGCTAACGGTTTATTGGTATATGATACTGATGAGAATACATTTTATTATTATGCCGATAGTATATGGAAAGCAGTAGGAGAAAATACATTGCAATTAAATACTGGAGGCGTGGCATTTGGAATAGGTTCTTCCATTAGTAACGATACATCAAACTTATTTTGGGACAATACTAATAAAAGGTTGGGAATAGGAACACCAACTCCAAATGCTTCGCTACATATAAAGGGAAGCGGGACAACTTCATCAACCTATGGATTACAAGTACATAATTCAACAGGTACAAATAATGCCCTTGAAGTAAGGGACGATGGAACAGTTTTTTGTGGCAGAACTAATACAACTTCCGCTACTTTTGTTAATCTTCTTGTGGGTGGTGAAAATGGAACTTTTGGTAGGGGAACATTAAGAGTAGCAGGTGGTGCTGGAGGGTTGTCTATTGTTGGTAACACATCAAATTTATTTCCAAGTATAAATACAAGTAATGGACAAATAGGTTTCAACTCTACTTACCTTGGAACTTTAGAAAATAATTCAATTCAGTTTTATTTTAGTTCTGCATCAAACAGCCATATAAGTACTATTGCTTCTAATAACAACAATAATGCATCTCTTAGATTACGCAGTGTTAATGGTAATATTTTGTTTGGTAATAACAGCGATAATTTAATTTTAAGAAATAATGGTAATTTATTGTTAGGTACTACAACAGACTTAGCAAGATTAACAGTAGTTGGTGCAGGCACCACTAGTTCTACTTTTAGTTTACAAGTACATAATTCAACAGGAACAAATAATGCTTTGGTAGTCAGAGATGATGGGTTTGTTGGTATTGGTACGGCAACAGCTCAAAGCATAACATCATCAGGTACTAATTATATTAGAGCCAATATAAGTAGTGTTAATTACTTATCATTGTTTAGTAATGGAGGTGTTTTTATAGGTGCGGGAGCAACAGGTACTAGTACAGGTACAGCAGGATTAGGATATAGAGGTATAGCAATAGGATTTGAAGCATTAGCAAACACCGCAGGGAATCAAGGTGTTACTCAACAAGGTATAGCGATAGGACAATCAGCTAAGGCTTATGGAGGTTCAATAGCAATAGGTAGTGGAGCAGTGGGCGGATGGGTTGTTGCCCCTAATAATTCAAATAATAATATAGTCATAGGGCACTCTGTTTCTGCTTCAACTGGTAATAATAACATTGCAATAGGCAGTAGTGCACCAGTATGCCAAAACAATGTTATTATTGGCAGGAGTATAAATTTAGCAGGTTCTAATTACAATAATATTGGAAAACATACTTTAATAGGACATAATATTGGTTTAACAACTGCAAGCAGTAGAGAGAGTATTGTTGCTCTTGGGGCGGGGGCGGGTACATTAATAACAATTCCTAATTCTTTTCAGATTTATTTAGCTTCACAAGCAGAAAGAAGTTTCT
>CAYSGX010000106.1:2207-4621 GCA_964430605.1 uncultured Chitinophagaceae bacterium | reverse complement strand
TTGAATAATAATGGTAATATTGTTTTAAGAAATAATCAGACAATAGTAACAGGTACTAGTTATGATGCTAATGCAACAAATACGCTGACTATTCATAGTGGTACTGCACCTGCAACAAATATTGCTGATGCCTTTCAGCAATATGCTGCTGATATAGTTACAGGTAATGCTGCTCCACACTTTAGAACAGAAAATCGAGCAATCATTAAGCTGTATCAGGAAACTACAGCAATTGCTCCGGCAACTTTAGTAGGTGGAGGAGGTAACAATATAACCGATACGGATACATTTGACGGATATACTATTCAGCAAATAGTTCGTGCACTTAAAAATTTAGGCGTACTTGAATAAATATTAGACCTCTTTCATAAATAGTTTATAGTTATAGGAAAAGTCCTTTCAGGTAGGTATTTTTAGTTATTTGGACAAGTAATGCGGGTATTTCAATACCAAAGAATACCTTTTGGTGCAGCGGTTAATCAGAAAAATATCGCTGCTAAATTTTGCTTAAGCCAATTCAATAAAACAAATCTGTTCTATATAAGGCTATGTTTTTTTGAAGCCCTTTCCCCTTCGCTATTGACAATACAATACAAGAATACCCTTATTATCAATAAGGTATCTTTTACCAAGACAGATGAAGATTGAATGCTTAAATGGTATTCTTATTGGCAGCAGGATTTAATACCTCTTTCTCTTCATCTTCAAAAAGAGAATTTTTCTCAAGGTATTTCATTACTACTTCGGAAATAGTTTTCCTTCTGAACAAATCAATTGTTTCGTTGGTAATAGGAATGTCTCCGGCTAAAATAAACAGCGGATTAATTTCAAGCGCCTGAGCAACCTTTACAATCGTATTGTAAGTGTAGCTTTTTTTGCCGCTTTCAATTACGCTGTAACATTGCTGAGTAATTCCCATTTTGTAAGCAACGTAAGTTTGCTTTAAATCGAGATTTTTTCTGATTGTTTTAATTCTGTTTGGGATGTGCATAGTATATGTTTTTTAAAATAATGTTTTAAATGTAATAAATATAATACAAATTATATCTCGTACATTTTTTTTGACACTTAATTATTTGTTATTTTTTAAAAATTATTATTTATATATTCATCAAAATACAACTTGTTGGTTTTTGCTTAAAGGTTACTAGTATACAATTGAAAATGCTTTGTTTTAAAGGACTATCTTATCTGTTTTCTATTATTTGCAGTAAAATATTTCCAAACTATTAATTGAATATTATTCAACATGTTTTATAGTGAAAATATTAATACAATCAACAGTTTGTAATTATTGCGAGAAAACATTCTTTTAATATTTTCTAAATGTGAAAATTTGCGATTAATTTTTTCAAAATGTTGAACAGAATATTTTTTTCAATAGTAGTAATGGGTTTAACACTTAGTGTAGCCGCTCAAAAATCAGGTATTAATGAACGATTCCCGAACAGCATGTTGTCGGTAAAAGGAAATTTGGCAGTAGGAGAAGATACTTCCTATTCGCGACAACTTGCACCTGAAGGTGGTGCGATTATAGAAGGCAGTGTAGGTATTGGCACTAATGCACCTGACAGCTCTGCCATATTAGATTTGAGTGCAACCAACAAAGGCGTTCTTGTACCAAGAGTAACTACTGTTCAAAGAGATTCAATTAATAATCCTGCTAATGGCTTATTGGTGTATGATACGGATGAGAATACATTTTATTATTATAATGCCACTTCGTCTGTTTGGGTGGCTATAAATGGAAACACATCAGGCTCAGGAGGATTGGGTAATCACACTGCTACCGAAAATATCAAGCTCAACGGAAACTGGTTGAGCAATGACGGAGACAATGAAGGAATTAGAATTGATGATGGTGGTAGCGTAGGTATAGGCACCTCGACACCTCATGCCTCGGCTAAATTAGATATTTCTTCTACTACACAAGGACTTTTATTCCCTCGGATGACTACTGTACAGCGCGATGCTATTACAGATCCTACTCCCGGTTTGGTTATTTACAACAACAATAGCAATTGTTTTAATTATTACACGCCTACAGGCTGGATATCTTCTCTCTCTCATAGCACACCTCAAAAAGTAGTTTTTAATTATACAGGAAGCACACAAACATTTACTATACCTCCCTGTATTACGCAAATTACCATAAAAATGTGGGGTGGCGGAGGTGCAGGAGGTACTAACGATAATAGTGGTGGAGGTGCAGGAGGAGGAGGCGCTTATGTAACCGGACAGATGACTGTTACTCCCGGAGAACAATTGGAGATTATTGTTGCAAGGGGAGGGCAATATAACGACCTAAACGGAGGAGGTTATTTGGGAGGTGGAAACTTATCAGGTTCAGGGAGCAGAAGAGGCGGTCCGGGAGGTGGTCGTTCGGCTATTGTCAAAAATGGAATTGAGGTAGC
>CAYSGX010000106.1:0-2197 GCA_964430605.1 uncultured Chitinophagaceae bacterium | reverse complement strand
CTATAGCCGGAGGAGGAGGTGGTGGTGGTGGCCATGCTGGAAACGGGCAAGGTGGTGGTGCAGGTACAGTGGGTGAGAATGGTTCAAACGGCACGGGAACAGGTGCCGGTCAAGGAGGGAATATAAATGGTACAGGAGGAGCAGGTACTACAACCGGTGGTTCATGGAACGGTACCGCTGGGGGTAATGGAGGTAATGGATCAGCAAGTGGCGGCAACCGAGGAGGTGGTGCAGGAGGGGCAGGATATGGTGGTGGTGGTGGTGGCGATGGTGGTTCTGCTGGTAGTGGTGGTGGCGGAGGCTCTTCTTATGCCAGTTCTACTTATTTTACCAATGTTAGCGGAACTTCAGCAAGCGGACGTACACAAGGAGGTTCATCTGATATTGATAATAATGGAGCAGGATTAGGAGGAACGGTAGCTGGAACAGGTGCAAACGGCAACGTAGTTATTATTTATCAGTGAAATATAACATCATGCTATATGAACAAAATTATCTCCATCTTTTTAATAACTGTTTGTCTTGGACAGGTAGCTATTGCCCAAAAATCGGGTATCAATGAACAAATTCCAAACAGTATGTTATCAATAAAAGGGAATCTGTCGGTGGGAGGCGATACTTCCTATTCGCGACAACTTGCACCTGAAGGTGGTGCGATTATAGAAGGCAGTGTAGGTATTGGCACTAATGCACCTGACAGCTCTGCCATATTAGATTTGAGTGCAACCAACAAAGGCGTTCTTGTACCAAGAGTAACTACTGTTCAAAGAGATTCAATTAATAACCCTGCTAACGGCTTATTGGTATATGATACGGATGAAGGCAAGTTCTACTACTATGCGGATACTCTTTGGAAACCGGTTGAAGGTGATGGTGTAGCGGTGCAATCAATACATACCGGAGCAATATCATTTGGTACAGGATCAAGTACTGCTTCAGACAGTACCAAGCTATATTGGGACAATACCAATAAAAGATTGGGTATAAGAACATCATCACCAGTTGCTTCTTTACAAGTTAATGGTGCTGGATCTGATTCTACTACATATGCATTGCAAATTCATAATTCAACAGGAACAAATAATGCTTTGGTAGTAAAAAATGATGGGGGGATAGGTATTGGTCGTGAGCCTGATTTCGTATTGAATAGTCTCTACAAAGGAAAGCTTCAAATTAAAGATTTAGCGCAAATAATTGATACTTCTACTACACCTGTTGGTAATCAATTAAATATAATTTCGACAAGTGGTGCTGCTTCAACATACTCAGGTCTTACTTTAAGTACAGGTAATAGTGGTACTGCCACAGGCACAGGTGTTAACGGGGTAAATGCTACTATACAAGTGTATCCTATAAATTATTCAGCCACCAATGTAAGAGGTGCTGTTGTGTTTCAAAATATGGAATTGAATTACAATCCGGGAAATTCTGAAAGAAGAATGCTTTTTTCAATACCAAGTAACAACACAGGTTCCAGATTTGAATTTCATTCACATACTAATGGTGCAATAAGTGCAACAACTACCCGGAAGTTGATATTAGTTGGTGCAAGCGGTAATCTCATATTGGGAACTACCTCAAATAATGCAGGAACAAATGCTACAAGAACTTTTGTAATTGAAAATGGCACATCGCCAACAGGCAATGTAGCAGATGCGGTTCAACTATTTTCAAGAGATAGAGTAGCAGGGCAAGCAGGGTTAGTAATTAGAAGCGAAAATGGTACTCAACATATTTTTTCTGATAGAGTAGGTATAAGAACAATAACTCCGAATGCAAGCTTAACTGTAGTAGGTGCTGGAACAACAGATACTACATTTAGTTTTCAAGTTCATAATTCTACTGGAACAAATAATTCTTTAGTTGTAAGAGATGATAGTACTATAGGTGTTGGAACGTCATCTCCTGATAGTTCTGCCCAGTTAGATATTGTTAGTACCACCAGAGGCTTCCTGCCACCCCGAATGACTACCACCCAAAGAGATGCCATAATCTCACCGGCAGAAGGGCTGGTGATATATAATTCTACTACCAAAAAACATCAAGGCTATGATGGTACACAGTAGAATGATTTTTATTAAATAACAACCTTTAATTTGTTATTTTTTACAGGTAATCTAATGTAATTAATTCAAATTACTTTTTCTTTACCCCCGTCTATTTAGTGGTAATTTTTAATTTTTTGTTTCTATGACAA
>CAYSGX010000105.1:0-9326 GCA_964430605.1 uncultured Chitinophagaceae bacterium | reverse complement strand
GGTGGCGTTAATAATCGCTTTAGGTATATATAAAACAGCGAACCCACCTTGACGTAGATAAAATTATACCGAAACAACTCAGATTTTCAAAAAAATTAAATTCGGAACTTTCGGTATTAACTGAAAGTACGTTTCGTTTCTTTCGGAATCTTAACTACTTTCAGTATAATATGCTAAAATTCTTACCTTGCGCAACAATTAAAAAAATACAATGTCTTCTAAAATAGAATTCCAGTTAGATTATTTAAAAGAAATTGGTTCGGGTAATGTCGATTTTATCAGGTCAATTATTGAAATGTACATTGAAGACGCTCCTAAAAATTTAAGCGCCATAAAAAATTCTTTGCAGGCAAAAGATTATAAAGCAGTTAAATTATACGCTCACAAATTAAAATCTTCTTCCCGCACCTTACATGCCGAGTCGCTGGCTTTAATTGCTGCCGATATAGAAATGGCTGCCTTAAACAATAACGATGCTGAAATAGCCGCGTTAATCAATAAGCTTGAACAACCTTTACAAGATTTAACAAAAGCTTTGCTGGCACATCTTGCAAATTCTTAATTATTTCTTAACTATTTGGCTATTTTTGTTGCTGTATAAATTTAAAATATGAAAAAGTATTTTTTTACAATATTATTATCATCCATTTCATTATGCCTGTTTGCTCAGGAAGCCGGAGAAGATAAAACCAATTCTGAAAAAGCTAAAGAAGCTGTTGCGGCAATGAAACCAAAATCATCGGGCAGCAGAGATCGCCTTGTGGTAGATCTTACTTTTGACCAATGGCTGCATAATGAAAACGGGTTAAAGTTAAAATGGCATTCGCGCGGGTTCAACACTTATTTCATGTACGATATTCAGTTAGGCAAAAAAAAGAAACTGTTTAGTGTTGCGCCCGGCTTGGGTATAAGCACCAGCAGTATTTTTCACAATACTTTCTTAGTAGAAGACACTGTTACAGGTACTGAATTAGTTGTTAGGAATGATAATTACAAAAGAAATAAACTGGGCTTAACCTATGTGGATATTCCTTTAGAGTTACGTTTCAGAAGCACGCCAAATGCCAAAAACAAAAGCTGGAAATTCGCTTTAGGCTTTAAAGCAGGCGTGTTGATTGACAGCAAAACCAAAGTAAAACAAGAAGATGCCAACGGCAATATGAAAATTTATAAAGAAAAACGCTATGGCGATTTGAACCGTTTCCGCTACGGGGCTACTGTTCGTTTTGGATATGGCCCATTCAACTTTTTTGGCTACTACTCTTTAGCCAAGTTGTTTGATAAAGGCATGGGGCCTGACATTACGCCTATCTCTATGGGTATTTCAATTAATGGATTGTAGTATATTTTGCTGTCGTTCCAGACGGGCGTTTTAAAAACATAAAAGTCGTTGGCATTTCTACCAACGACTTTTTTTTATATCGTTTATTCTTTTGTGAAATTTTGAGTACCGTAAAGCATTAGCTAATATTGAAATATAGACGGTATTATAAAAGCTTAAACGAAATTACCTGCCCTAATATTCCTGCCAAATAACCGCTAAAAATCTCAAATGGCGTATGCGCTGAAAGGAATAACCGGGAAGTGCCTATAAGCCCTGCCACCAATACTACGCCCATTAATGGCAACTCCAGATTATAAACAGAGTTGAAAGAAAGAAATAGTGTAAGCCCTAAAAATGCACCTGCCGCGGCCGCATGAGCGCTAATTTTAAAAAAGCCGTTAAAGAAAAAAACAAAAAACACCGACAGGCTGGCGCCAAACATAATATCGTTAATAAGGCTACCAATACCCAGGTTTTTTACCACCAGATAACTCCAAAAATAAAAGAAGGAAATAGCGATATAAGGAATAATGCGCTCGTGTCTTTCGTGCATTTGAAAACTTGAAATAAAATCGAGCTTGCGCATAATAAACAAAGCGATAACCGGAAACAGAAAAGTATTGATGAAGATGGTAACAAACAACCTTGCTTTACTTATTACATCTAAGTTGAAGAGTAAATAAGGATATACCCAATTCAAAAACAAAAACGCATAAGTTGGTAAAAGCAGTGGATGAAAAATAACTGAAATAAATGTGGCAGTATATTTTAACGGTTTTGATTGGGTCATGTTTTAGCGGGTTGCTTGCTTTGGTGCAAAGTTATGTCAATTATGTTTTTGAATTTAAAAGAGGAATTCTTTTGTTATTTTTTTTAACTTTAGAAATATCCTGTTTGGTAAAAGAAAGGTCAGAGTTAATAGGATACTTTTTAAAACAGAAATATGACCCAAAAAATTGTTTTGACAAGATTGTTATCAATAGTAATATCCTTAATGCTTTTTTCAGGATGTAAAAAAAACATAGAAGAAACTAATCAAAACACATTGTGTGACGGTAATGGAAGCGATACTTACATTCCTCTTGAGATTAATAACAAATGGATATATAATTCAAATGGAATGGGCGGCAATGAAGGAATGTACACTCTTGAAATTGTTGGACATGAAATTTGTCTGGGACAAGAGTTTTATAAACTAACCGTAAATAATGGAGCAAATTTCTACAAAGAACTATTTTACAGAATAGACGAAATTGGAAATATTTGGGAATATCTTCCTGAATCAATATGGCATCAGGAAGAAGAATACATTTTAATTCCATCCAATCCAGTTGAAGGACAAATTTTACAAAATATACGCGAACAGTCGCAAGGCATACAAAGAAAAGTTATAACTGTTACAGGGACAATTGAAGTCCGTAATGAATGCAATTTCTATGATGAATTATTAATCATTGATCGTTATTATACAGACCCCAGTATAACAATCGGCAGAAGATGGTCTTGCTACAAGAAAGGTTTAGGAATGGTTTTTCAGGATTATGGACATGACGAAATAAAAGAAGTTGTCATTAAATAATCAGCTTTATCAATACCTGTCCTAATATTTGAAAAAAACGGCAGTATATTTTAAAGGCTTTGATTGGAACATAGCGAATTAAACAATTACAACTCCTTCCTCAACCTCGCCACCGGAATATCCAGCATTTCACGGTATTTGGCTACGGTTCTGCGGGCAATATTATAGCCTTTTTTATTAAGTTCATCGGTAAGATACTGGTCGCTCCGGGGGTTGCTTTTATCTTCTTCTTCAACTAAGTCTTGTAATATTTTTTTCACTTCTCTTGATGAAACTTCCTCGCCCGAATCGGTACTCATGGCTTCAGAAAAAAAGTATTTCAACGGCATAATGCCATATTCGGTTTGCACATATTTACTGCTCGATACTCTCGAAACAGTAGAAATATCCTGTTGCGTTATTTCAGCAATATCTTTTAAAATCATGGGTTTCAGCTTGGTTTCATCGCCCGTTAAAAAATATTCATACTGGTATTTAAGTATGGCGCTCATAGTGCCCATTAAAGTATTCTGGCGTTGCTTAATGGCATCGATAAACCATTTGGCCGAGTCTATTTTTTGTTTAATAAACATTACGGCTTCTTTCTGCTCTTTGGTTTTGTTTTTCGACAGGTCATAGTCGCGCAGCATAGATTTAAAATCGCTGCTCACACGCAGGTCGGGCGCGTTTCTGCCATTCAGTGTCAATTCTAATTTGCCGTTGTTATTTATAATCTGAAAATCGGGAATAATATATTGCTGCTTAATAGCCGAGCCTCCATAATTACCTCCGGGCTTAGGGTTTAGTTTTAAAATTAAATCCATAGCCTCTTTCAGTTCTTCATTAGTTAAGTTAAAATCGCGTTGAATTTTTTCGTAGTGTTTTCTGGTAAAAGCGTCAAACTGTTCGTCAATAATGCGGTAAGCCAAAGAAACGCCCAGGTCACCGGGTTTCATTTTATTTAACTGTAACAATAAACATTCTTTCAAATCTCTTGCGCCCACACCGGCAGGCTCAAACAATTGTATCTTTTCTAAAATAGCTTCTATTTGTTCCTTGGCGGCAATTACATTTTGCTGAAACGCCAAATCATCGGCAATGGCTTCAAGCTCTCTTCTTATATAACCGTCTTCATCAATGCTGCCAATAAGTTGAGCCGCTATTTTTTGCTCGTCTTCCGCTAAATCTAATTCCTGCAGTTGTGTTTCTAAATATTCGTAGAAAGAAGTTTGCACTGCCACAGGAATTACCCGATCTTCTTCATCAGGGTCGGGATAATTATTGTCTTTAAGTTTATAATCGGCAATATCATCATCTTCATAATAAGAAGTTAAATCGTCTAAGCCATCTTCCCACGCGTTTTCTTCATTTACTTCCTGAACGGTTTCCTGCGGGTTTTCTTCTTTTTCGTCTGAAGCTTCAATGGCTATTTTTACTTCTGCCAAATCATCGGCCTCATCGCCTTTGTCCGCACCTTCTTCCAGAGCGGGGTTTATCTCTAATTCTTCCTGTATTCGTTCTTCCAGTTGTGCGGTAGGCACCTGAAACAATTTCATTAACTGAATTTGCTGAGGCGATAATTTTTGTAAAAGTTTTTGGCTAAGGTTTTGATTCAACATAACGGGTTATTACGAAAGCCAAAGTTAAATGTTTTTCGTTGCTCGGTAGCAGGCGCTTTTTTCTTCGGCATTGCAAAATATATGCTTCTGCGGTTCATGAATTTAGTTTAGGTAAAACAATATCGTATAATACTCCCGAAAGCTTTCCTGTCGTGTGGACACATTTTTATTATAACCACATAGAAACATAGTTGTTAGGGCTTTGTTTCATAGTGCTTTGCCTTTATTATTAAGGTCTGAACCTGCTATTGTATTCCGCTTGTCGGGACTATGTTTTGCTTAAAACAGGCATCAGGCAATCATAGTCCCGCCAAGAGGCGGGAACATAATAGCGGTAAATCGTACATTATACCAAATCTATGTTTCTATTGTGGTTAAAATTTTTAGTGTCTCGTCCTAAAAAAGTTTACAGGTTTTGAATAAATTCTGTTATAGGACAAGACAGCCTCTAAGAATTTCATATTTTCCCTTTCACCTGATACATTAACTTATAGTTTTACATATTTTTGTCCTTAATGCTAAAATCCCAAAGCGTATTTTGTTTCACACTTATTTTCCTGTTGCTTACAGGCGCAACGCTACATGCGCAATACACCCACCTCCTCCACAAAACCTACGCTGAACGTTCCGATTCACTTATCAATTTTTACGACCATATTCTTCCTTTTTCTGATTCGGCTGATGTTTTTAACCGCATTGATGCCATAGAAAAACTGGCGGAAGAAAATAACGACCGCGATTTATTGCTGGAAGCTAAGTTAATGAGAGCCCATTATTTCTGTTACCGTCCTTACCCGCGTGAACAGATAAGCAAAGAACTGGAAGAACTGATTGATTTAGGACAAAAAGAAAACGCGTTGTGGCTCGAAACGAGAGCCGAAGCCATTTCGGGCATCTATTATTTTTCTACAATACACGAATACGAATTGGGATTTTTTCACTTTGAAAAAGCGTATCGCTTGCTGCAAAAGCAAACGCCTGAACAATTTCCGCAGAAGCAAGCCTGTTTATATCTGATGGGCGATGCTTACTACAAATTTGCCGAATACGAAAAAGCCCTTGCTTTTTATAGGGAAGCATTTCAGGCAACATCAAAATACGATAGAAAACGGTATGTGATGCACTCGCTGAACACTACGGGCTTATGTTATCAGCATTTACAAATGCCCGATTCTTCCGGCTTCTATTTTCAATTGGTTTATGAAAATGCGGTGGCTGCCAGCGACACCGAATGGATTGGCATAGCATTGGGCAATATCGGCTACAATCATTTTCTGCGGAAAGAATATAAACAGGCAATTCCGCTTTTTGAAGAAGATATTATTATCGCTGAAAAATATAAAGACTGGGGATTGGCGGCAGGCAGCTTGATTCCTCTGGCTGCCATAAATCTTGAACAGAAAAATATTTCGCTTGCTGAAACGCAACTGCTGAAAGCCAAACAGTATATTGAGCAATCGGGCCAATACAAACGATTGGAAAAGCTCTATCCCCTTTTATCAAAACTTTATGCTGCGAAAGGCGAGGCGGAATTGTCTGCCGTTTATCTCGATTCGGCATTGAATGTGAAAGACAGTTTAGCACGCAGATTCAGCCTGTTGCGAATGACACGCGCGCAGCAAAAACTGCAAATAGAGCAACACGAAAGCGATATGGAACTGCTTGCTGCCCAGCAGCAGTTAAAAATATTGCAACGCAATGTGCTGATGGGAATAGTGATATTACTTGCCATTGCCACCGTTATGATTTATCGCAATTGGAAAAAGAAATATGCTCACAAACAAGAAGAATTAGATGATGCCGAAGCTAAACTTGCACAGGCGAGAAAACAGTTGCTCGCTTTTGCCAAAAGCATTGCGGATAAAAATTTGCAGTTAGAGCAACTTCGTTCACAGGCAGGCAGCGATGCTGGCTTGCAAAAAACTCCGGGCTTAATAGAACTGTACGAAACAGTGATACTAACGAAAGAACAATGGTTACATTTCAAAGAGTTGTTTGAAAAAGCGTATCCCGCTTTTTTTCAGCGGCTGAAGCTGAAATGCCTGACGCTTACCCCTGCCGAAGAAAGATTCGTTGCTTTAAGCAAATTAAACATTCCGCCCAATGAAATGGCAGCCATATTGGGAATAGGAAAAGATACCATTCGCCAGCACCGCAGCCGCCTGAAAAAGAAGCTGAACATATCGGGCGAAGGAGAATTGGAAAAATGGATTGAAGAAATATAGAGAGATGTATAGGTGGGAGTGCTTTAGCCGGTGGCTTTCAATAGCGGACTTTAGTCCGCAATTAAAAATGCTTTTTTCCTTTGGTCAAAATGCCAATGGCTTAAGCCATTGGCAATAAAACAACAAAGCAAACAGGTTAATAAAACCTGTCGCATCTTTATGACCAAAGGAATTTTTTCTATTTGACAAGCGGGCTAAAGCCCCGCCATTTCCATCAACCTCTTCGCCAACAGTTTTATTCCGCTAATCCCAATTTCAATAGCGGACTTTAGTCCGCCATCAAAAAATTATTTTTCCGCTAATCAATATGCCTTTGGCTTCAGGCAATAAAAAAGGCAATAAAACTATTTTCCTTTAATCCCCTGCCATTGGCAAAAATTCCAACAGGTTTTAACTTTCCGCCAAAGGAATCTTTTATTTTTGACACAGGTTAAAGCCCAAAAACAAATCATGCCTGTACACAAAATCTGGATTCACCTTGTTTTCTCTACCAAAAAGAGAAACCCGCAGCTTACCGGCAGTATTCGGCAAGCGGTATTTCTTCACATACATGCCAACGGAAAGAGCAAAGGAATAGAAATGGATTTTGTGAATGGCTATTATGACCATGCGCATTGCCTTTTCCAATTACCCTCAACCATGACGTTTGCCGAAGCCGTTCAACACCTCAAAGGCGAATCCGCCCATTGGATAAATCAGGCGGAGCTTACCGAAGAACATTTTGCGTGGCAAAAAGGATATTATGCAGTATCGGTCAGCCCCGATGTGGTGGAAAGGGTGAGGAACTACATTAAAAATCAGGAAACCCACCACAGGGATTTATCATTTGAGCAAGAGATAGAAAAAATGGGGCTTGAATGGATGGATGATTAAATAGTACAAACCGTTAGTTTCGCGGACTTAACGGACTTTAGTCCGTAATTAAAAATGCTTTCTTCCTTTGATCATAAATACCTTTGGCTTTAGCCATTGGTAATAAAGGCAATAAAACAATAAAGCAAACAGGTTAAAACCTGCCGCATTTTTTATGACCAAAGGAAAATTTTATCTGTTTAATGCGGGCTAAAGCCCCTCCACTTCCATCAATCTCTCCACCAACAGTTTTATTCCGCTAATCCCATCCTTTAGCTTTCAATAGCGGACTTTAGTCCGCCATCAAAAAACTATTTTTCCGCTGGTCAATATACCTTTGGCTTCAGCCAATGGCAATAACCAACCCCTTCCCCGCCTTAAAACCACAATCTCCTCCTGCCAACTCGCCCAAAACACCCCTTCCAAAATACTCATTCCCAACCACTTACAAATTGTCACGCCTTTTGTCACGCCCTGAATGCTCTTTTTAGTTGCCCGCACATGCACTTTTGTGCGCATGTTAACCAAACCCGCGAACGGAAACTTTAAGCTCACCAAAGAATTTGTGTTGTTGATAGCAGTGCTGCTTATTTTCCTGTTGCTTTTGATTTTCATCTGGCTGTGGCACGACATTCAAATCAAATCCATACCTGTTAAACACAATATATATTTCTGAACACTTAAAACCTAAAACCATGAAAATCCTCACAGATTTCACGCAGCAACAAGCGGACTTTAGTCCGCCATCAAAAAAATTATTTTCCATTGGTCATAATGCCTTTGGCTTTAGCCATTGGCATAAAAACCTGAAAACCCTATCAGGTTTCCAAAACCTACAACTTTTCACCCCTTTTCTGCGTTCAGGGCACACTCCCCTCTCCTTGGGAGAGGGGTTGGGGGTGAGGCTTTTGGCAACAAGGCTTTTCCTTCTCCTCACATTCCTTTGCTTCGGCTTTGGGGCTTTCGCCCAAGCCCCACAAAGCGTCAGCTACCAGTCCGTGTTGCGCGATGCCAACGGGGAAATTCTGCCCAACAAGAATATAAACGTCATATTCAGGATAGTGCAGGGCAACCCCAACGGCACGGAAGTATATGCCGAGCAGCAAAAGCCTGCCACCAACCAGTTTGGGCTGTTCACCGTACAAATAGGCAGGGGGCTTCCGCTCGCAGGCACATTCAGCGCCATTGACTGGTCGCAAAGCCCCCACTTCATCAAAATAGAAGTTGATGCGGACGGAGGCAACAATTATACAGCTATGGGCGCTTCCGAGCTTATCAGCGTGCCGTATGCGCTGTTTGCCGAAAAAGCGGGAACAGCCGATGATGCCGATGCCGACCCCACCAACGAACTACAAACCCTTACTTTAAGCGGAAATAACCTTTCCATTACAGGCGGCAATACCGTTACCCTGCCCGCAGGTTCGGGTTTCAGTGGCGATTATAACGATTTAACCAACGCCCCCACGAACCTTAGCCATTTCACCAACGACATCAATACAGACGATGCCGATGCCGACCCCGCCAACGAAATACAAAACCTCACTTTCAATAGCGGCACAGGCGAGCTTTCCATTTCAGGCGGAAACACCATTACTTTGCCTGCCACATCGGGCGGAGATAACTGGGGCAGCCAGACCGTTGAAACCAACGCCACCCTTACAGGCAACGGCACAAGCAGCAACCCGCTTTCCGTGAATGGCATTTTAACCGACAACCAAACCCTTACTTTAAGCGGAAATAACCTTTCC
>CAYSGX010000104.1:6606-9401 GCA_964430605.1 uncultured Chitinophagaceae bacterium | reverse complement strand
TGCTATACTTGTTTCTTATTTTATCCGCGCTTACCATTATTACGGCATTGGGTGTGGTGTTTGCCAAAAACCCGATGACGAGCGTTTTGTCGCTTATTGCCTGCTTCTTTACCATAGCGGGACATTACATAATGCTCAACGCGCAATTTCTGGCTATTGTGCATATTATTGTATATGCGGGCGCTATCATGGTGCTGTTCCTGTTTGTGGTGATGCTGCTCAACCTGAATGCCGAAACGGAACCTCATAAATCGGTTAAGCTGCAAATTGCCGGGGTTATCGGGGGAGGCTTGGTGTTTATTACTTTGCTGGCATCTTTAAAAGCGTCTGTTCCGGGCTTATACGATATTCCTGAACGTTCCACAATGGGATATGTGGAAGCGGTGGGCATGAAATTATTTACCGATTACCTGCTGCCGTTTGAAATTTCATCGGTGCTGTTCCTGTCGGCTATGGTAGGCGCGGTGGTATTGGCTAAAAAAGAGAAATAACAACTATGAACGAAGATATATTACTTGCATCGCAAAACTGGTACCTGATATTGAGCGCATTGCTTTTCAGCATTGGCGTAACAGGCGTGCTTATTCGCAGAAACGCCATTATTATTTTGATGTGCATAGAATTAATGCTGAACTCGGTTAATCTTTTATTAGTATCGTTTTCGGCATACAGCGGCAATAATGACGGGCAGGTATTTGTATTTTTCATTATGGTGGTAGCCGCTGCGGAAGTAGCCGTAGGGCTTGCCCTGCTGATGAGTATTTACCGGAACCTCGCCAGCACTGATATTAATGTATTAAACAAATTAAAATGGTAACAGCATCATGACGCAATTAGACTATACGGCATACGTTATACCTACCCTGCTTATTCTGGCTATGCCGCTTGCGGGCTTTATCATCAACGGCTTGGCAGGCAAGCGTATTCCATCGCCATTAAGCGGCTGGATTGCTACTGCGGCAGTTGCTGTTTCATTTATTTGTTCAGTGTATCTTTTCCTGCAAATTCCGGCAGACGGATTTTTCAGCATCAACTTATTTGACTGGCTCGCTTTCGACAATATAAAAATCGGCTTCAGCTTTTTAATTGACCCGCTCACTGTCGTTATGCTGCTGATGATTACCGGGATAGGTTCGCTCATTCACCTGTATTCCATTGGCTATATGCACGATGATGAAGGGTTTACACGCTTCTTCGCTTATCTAAACCTGTTTGTGTTTTTCATGCTCATTTTGGTAATGGGCAGCAATTACCTCATCATGTTTATCGGGTGGGAAGGCGTGGGGCTTTGCTCTTACCTGCTCATCGGGTTCTGGTTCAAAAACAACGCTTTCAACAATGCCGCTAAAAAAGCATTCGTGATGAACCGCATTGGCGATTTGGGCTTTTTACTGGCTATGTTTTTTATGCTTTTCCACTTCGGAACATTAGAATATAATGCAGTAGCGGAACAGGCAGAAACATTTGGTTCGGGAAGCGTATTAATTACTACCATCGCTGTTTTGTTGTTTATAGGCGCAATGGGAAAATCGGCACAGTTGCCGCTTGCCACATGGCTGCCCGATGCTATGGCAGGACCCACGCCTGTATCAGCCCTTATTCACGCGGCTACGATGGTTACTGCGGGCATTTATATGGTAGTTCGTTCCAATGTGCTGTATGCTCTTTCGCCCGATGCCATGAGTTTGGTTTTGGCAGCAGGGGTAATTACCTGTGTGTTTGGCGCGGTAATCGGGCTGATGCAAAATGATATTAAAAAAGTGCTGGCATATTCAACCGTATCGCAGTTGGGGCTGATGTTTGCCGCTTTAGGTATCGGGGCTTTTTCAAGCGGTATGTTTCACGTAGTAACACATGCCTTCTTTAAAGCATTGCTCTTTTTGGGTTCGGGCAGTGTTATTCATGCCCTGCATGGCGAGCAGGATATTCGCAAAATGGGCGGACTGGGCAAGTATATCAAAATTACTTTTATCACCTTCGTAATCGGCTCGCTGGCTATTTCGGGTATTTTTCCTTTTGCAGGGTTCTTTTCAAAAGATGAAATTCTGGCGCACAGCTTTGAGCATAACACATTGCTTTGGATTATCCTGTCGGTCAGTTCTATGCTTACGGCTTTTTATATGTTCCGCCTGGTATTTCTCACTTTCAGCGGAACATTCAGGGGTAGTGAAGAAACGCGCAAACATATTCACGAAAGCCCCGCGCTGCTCACTGTTCCCTTGCTTGTTTTAGCCGCGCTGTCTGTAATTGGCGGCTTTATGGGCTTGCCCGAAGGATTGGGCTTTACCCATGCGTTTAAAAATTATCTTTCATTCGTAACGGCTCCGGGCAGCGTATATCTGCATCATGGACATGGATTGAGCCACACGGCAGAATACCTGCTTATAGGCACTTCTTTGGCATTAGCGATTGTGTCTATATGGTATGCCCACAAAAAATATTTTATTGAAAAAATATTGCCGCACGAAGAAAACGCTCTGCTTCCCGCTTTTCAAAAATTAGTGTATCATAAATTTTATCTTGATGAAATTTACAATACCGTTTTTGTGAAGCCTTTGCGTGCGCTTTCCGATTCGCTTCCGAAATTGGTAGATAAGCTGATTATTGACTCGGCAGTAAATTCTACCGCGCGGTTGGCGCAAATGGGAGGCAAAACGTTACGGCTGCTGCAAACGGGCAATACGGGCATTTACCTGTTTGCTATGGTTGGCAGTGTTATTCTATTGTTCATTATAAGCATGTTTGTGAAATGATATTGCAGTTGTTACTTATACCCCTAATTGCAGCAGTAGCTG
>CAYSGX010000104.1:2654-6596 GCA_964430605.1 uncultured Chitinophagaceae bacterium | reverse complement strand
CAAATAAATAAGACGACCCGGTGTCTGATAAATAAATCACAAAAGAAAGCGCCTATCTCCCCCTAAATCACAAATATGCCTGTGTTGCGCTTACCGGTATTTGTTCTGTCCTCAAGGGCTGGCACTTACAAAACATTCGAGCGTGCAACCCGGAAAAAGGAAACAACCGGGCGCAAAAAGTGGCGTTGGCGGCTACGGTGGCTCAGTTAGTCGTTACTTTAATAGCAATTAACGCTTATACTGCTTCGGACGAAAGTTTTTATTTTTTCAGGGAATGGATAAGCAATCCTAAAATCAGCCTGCACTTCGCGGCTGACGGGCTTACTTTATCTATGTTGCTGCTTACCAATTTCCTGATGCCACTGATTATACTCAGCACATTCAACAGGGAAATCCGTAACGCCCGTTCGTTTTTCAGCCTGATGCTGCTGATGCAGTTTGCATTAGTAGGCGTGTTTATGGCAATGGACGGCTTGCTGTATTATATTTTCTGGGAGTTAGCCCTTATCCCGATTTATTTTATCGCTTTGCTTTGGGGAGGCGCAAACCGCATCAAGGTTACACTGAAGTTTTTTATCTACACGCTGGCGGGCAGCTTATTTATGCTTTTCGGCTTTATTGCGCTTTACTGGTTTAACCCCAATCATTCATTCGATATTCGTGAACTGTATGATATTCAGGTAAGCGCAGGCAACCAAAGTTGGTTGTTTTGGATGTTCTTTCTGGCGTTTGCCATTAAAATACCCATTGTGCCTTTTCACACATGGCAAGCTGATACTTACAAGGAAGCGCCTACGCAGGGCACGATGCTGTTGTCGGGTATTATGCTGAAAATGGGCACTTACTCACTCATCCGGTGGCTGCTGCCCGTGTTGCCGCAGGGCGTTGCCGAATGGGGTTCGCTGGCGGCTATCCTTTCTGTGGGAGGCATTGTATATGCTTCTGTTATTGCCATCATGCAACGCGACCTTAAAAGATTGTTTGCCTATTCATCGGTAGCGCACGTGGGACTGATTGCAGCAGGTATTTTTTCATTAAATATCCAGGGATTACAAGGCAGCGTGGTACAAATGCTGGCGCATGGCGTAAATGTGGTGGGGCTGTTTTTTTGTGCCGATATTATTTTAAACCGAACCAAAACCAACAATATTGACGAGCTGGGTGGCATACGAAATGTCGCGCCAAAATTTAATACGCTGTTTATGATTGTGGTTTTGGGCAGCGTTGCCCTGCCGCTTACCAACGGGTTTATCGGTGAATTTATGCTGTTGTATGGGGTGTATAGTTACAATATCTGGTTGGCGGCTTTTGCCGGGCTTACTATCATACTGGGTGCGGTGTATATGCTTCGTATGTTTCAGCATACCATGCTGGGCGAAACGAAAAAAGGCACAACAGTATTTGCAGATTTGAAATGGAACGAATGGTTGGTATTGGGCATCATTGCCGTTGTGATTTTTATGGCAGGCGTTTACCCCAAGCCATTGCTTGATTTGTCGGCTCAAACCATTGAATTAATACTTGAGAAAGCGAAGTTTTGAGTAATATGAAAAAATAAGAATAAAGCGCGTGAACACACTATTTATATCAGTCGGGTTAGGATTGTTTTGCTTAGTGGCAGAACTCATTAACCTGCGTAAGATTTTAATTCCCGCAATATTAGCCGGGTTAGGCGTATTGCTTTACGTTACCCTTTCGCAGTGGGATAATACTGTTCCCGCAAGCATCAGCGGCATTGATTTGCAGCACATGATAAAGTTCGACCATTTCGCGCTTGCTTTTTCATCGCTGGCAATATTCATTACCGCGCTGGTGTTTATGCTTGCGGTTGATTACTACAAAACCGAACCGCATCACATCACCGATTATTCCGCCATCTTGCTGTTTACGCTCACGGGCAGCATCGTGATGTTCAGCTACCAAAACTTAGCTATGCTTTTTTTGGGCATTGAGATTGTATCTATTTCCATGTATATCATGGCGGGCAGCCGAAAGTTCGATACCCGTTCAAACGAAGCGGGGCTTAAATATTTTTTAATGGGCGCGTTTGCATCGGGCATATTGCTGATGGGCATGGCGCTTATTTACGGCAGCGCGGGTTCGTTCCGCATTGATGAAATTGCAAGCTATGCCGCTTCAGGAAATATTTCGCCTTTGTTTTACACGGGGCTGCTCCTGCTGCTAATTGCATTTTTCTTCAAAGCATCTGCGGTGCCGTTTCATTTTTGGAGTCCCGATGTGTATGAAGGTTCACCTGCACTGGTTACGGCTTTCATGTCAACTTTTGTGAAGATTACCGTCTTTGGCGCATTTTACCGTTTGCTCAGCGAAACATTCAGCGGGGTATATGCCGACACGCAAACCGTTATTACCGTTGTGGCGGCAGCTACTATGATATTGGGCAACCTGGTGGCATTGCTGCAAAATAATTTCAAACGTCTTTTAGCTTATTCGGGTATTTCACATGCCGGGTATATGCTGATTGCGCTGCTCGCTATTCCTTCCGATTCGGCTTCCGCTTTGTTTTACTATGCAGCCGGGTATGCCGTTGCCGGTATCGGTATTTTCGCTATCGCCATTCCCGTTTTCTTTTTTATGAAAAATGAAAATGTGGATGCCTTTAACGGGTTAGGTAAAAAGCATCCTGCGCTTGCTGCCATGCTTACCTTGTTCATGCTGTCTATGGCGGGCATTCCTCCTTTTGCGGGCTTTTTGGGCAAATACTATATCTTCTCAAAGGCGATAGAACAGCAACTGTATGTCATCACCATTATTGCCGTTATCAATTCCATTATTGGCGTGTATTATTACTTTAAAGTAATCCTGGCTATGTATGCTTATCCTGCAACAGACGATACCAAGCCCCAGCCCACGCCCCTGTATTGGGCGGTGATTGTGATATGCCTTGTTTTGGTGGTGTTGGCGGGCGTATTGCCGAATACTCTGATGAATTTGCTGTAAGTTGTCAGGTCTGTAGCACTACTTACTATAAATATAAGATGTAGGAAAGTGAAGCAACCGCCAAACGTTTAGTAAAATAGCAGGCAAGCATCACGTGCAACAAAGCAACTACCACCAACTTTAAATAGTGATTAATGCTTCTGCCTTTTACAGCATCAAAATTGGGATGATATTCCAGTTCTTTATGCCCTGTAAGTAAATGCCATGCTTCGAAAGTTCAGTAATAAACCTCTTTCATAATTACACCGAAAAACAAACCCTAAGCCAAGTAAACGAAGCTAATTCCCGTTTTTGAAAAATTCATCGGCTTTAGCGTTCCCGGGGTCGAGCGTTTTCACTTTTTGCCATGCCTGCTTTGAAGCGGCCATATCATTTTTCAGGTAGTGATAATATCCTAAATAGGAATATGCTTCCACCAATTCTTTTTTGTATTTATCTTCATCGGTAGCCAGTTCGGTATATTTCTGATAGCTTGGTAAAGCAAGCCCCTGTTCGGTTTCGGGGTCGAGCATGGAAGCCGAACGCGCCTGCCACAGATAGCCGACAGGAGCAGAAGGTTGCAATTCAGTAACCTTCATAAATGCTGAATCTGCATGAGTGTAATCTTTAGCATAATAATACGTTCTTCCCAACTGGAAATAATCCTGCGAGTTGCCGCGCTTCAGCGTAAGCATCTTTTCATACTCGGCAGCAGCCTCGGCATATTTCTTTTGCGTATAAAATATCTGCGCAAGGTCGGCTACTAAATCGGCATTATCAGGGTCGGCATCAATGGCTTTATTCAGGTAAATCACTGCAAGCGAATCGCTTCCTGTTTTGGCAAGCAACTTACCGTAGTAGGAATAATCGCTGCCGATAATTTTAGAAGGGTCGGCTTTTTCAAAGAATTTTTTCATGTAATCAAGCCCTTCCTCGTATTTCTCCTGCTCGAAATAAGAATAGCCGATTAACCTGCTCAAAATAAATTTGGAAGCATCCTGC
>CAYSGX010000104.1:0-2644 GCA_964430605.1 uncultured Chitinophagaceae bacterium | reverse complement strand
AAAGCTTGGTTACATCTTCGCCCGACAAGTCGATATATTTTTTGTAAAGACGAACCGCTTCGTTGTAATTTTTTGCACGGTAATTAAACTCGCCCAACTCGCGGTAAGCGGGCGCAAACGAGAGGTCGGTTTCATTCGCTTTTTTGAAATTTTTCAATGCTTCATCATAAGTGCCGGATTTCATGAATATAAGCCCGACCTTTAAATATCCTATTGCGAATTTCGGGTCGGCTTCACTGGCAGATTCATATCTCGAAATAGCTTTCCCCGCACTGTTCATCTGTAGGTAAACATCGCCCAACAACAAATGCGCCTCCGCATTTTTAATATTAAGTTCAACGGCTTTGTTCAGCGCAACGAGAGCTTTATCTAAGTTCTTTACGGACGCGGCAGAATATGCTTCGCCTACGAATGTAAACGCTTTGGAATCTTTAGATTTTCCGAAAGCGGTAAGCTTATTAAAATATTCCTGCGCTTTGGTTTCGTTTTTTTCATCCAGCGCCAACTTTCCAAGACCTGCAAAATTGTAGTTCACCTTGTCTTCGGGCTTTATTCCCTTTTCATAATAAACGCGGGCGGAATCTTTTTTACCCGATTGATAATAAAGGTTGCCCAACCTGTATGCCGCTTCCGCATCATTAGCGTTTGCCGCAACTAATTGCAACAGGATATTTTTGGCTTTATCCGGCTGCTCACTGTACAACGCGTTAACGGCATCGTTTACGGATTGAGTGTGTGCAGTAAATACAAACAGTGTAAAAGATAATAATAGTAAGTAGCTTTTTTTATTCATTTCTTCAAATTTTAATTTATAATGAACTATACTGAAAGTTGTTTTTTTCAGAGCCGTCCCGATATTTCTATCGGGACGACAATTAAAAATTACTGACATAAACCTTGCCGTTGTGCTTTAGCCAACGGCAGTTGAAACAGCAATAATAAATATTCAAAAGAACAAATTCCAGACACTTTCTTAATTTTCTCAATCCTTAAACCCTATTATCCTAACCGGCATGGTGGCCGGAACTAATCCTGATTTGAGTACAATTCTTTGTCCTTTATCACTTGCCGCAAAAGCGGTAAATCCCGAACCCAAACCGCTTCTTGCTTCCCTGCTGATAATATAAATATCGCGCGTGAGCGGATAACTGCTATCGGCAATATATGCCTGGTAAGGTTGCTTGCCTTTTACATCGGCATTGCCCGACATGATTCTTACCACCCTGATTTTTTGCAGAAAAGCCTGCGAAGTAGAATCATCGCTATCGCTGAGCCAGTTAACGCCTATGATGCCGATGGCATTTTTATTTTTAGCTACATAGTTAACCACTTCTTCATTATTGTTTACGGCAAAACAAAACGCGGGCAATTCAGTATTAAATTTTTCCCTGATAAACCTTGCCGTGCTCGAACCGGTATGGTCAAAGACAAAATGCGTGCCAGTACCGGCAGAATCAATTTTTCCTGTTTTAAAAATTTCTTCAAGCTGTTGTAAACGGAAAACGGAATCGGGATTTTCGGGGTGTGTTATGAACGCAACGGCATCGGTTGCTATTTTCAGCGTTTTAGGATGAAGATTAAGGCTTTCAAAATACTTTATTTCCCCGTCATTCAGCTTGCGGGAAACAATTATGAGCCGTGCGGAATCTGCCAGTAAATCTTTAAACGCCTGCTGTTCGGAAACATAAGAAGGCGTTACGACCGCATATTTATACAAGTTGTGAAAAACCTGTAATTCAGCATCTATAAGCGGGTAGAAACATTCGTCAACGCTGATTTTAATATGCCCGGTGGTAGCGGTGTCGGAAGGGCTGCTTCCCTCCCGGCAGCCCGCAGTTGATGAAAGAACAAGAAACAGGTAAGCGATTACGGTTATTCTATTGCCCGATTTCCAGTAACGCATTAAACGAAAAAATCCGTATAGCGTGAGCAATAAGCCAAATGAAATTCTTACCCATACAGGTATATCGAACAACCTGTCACCCCACAGCATTACAGCTATGCCGCTTGCCGCATAAGCAAGCGACATGACTACTCCGAAATAAAAAAGGATATTTTTCACTGGTGGAAATAATTGACAGTTTTCTGCTTATCAGCTTAATCTGAACCTTATAGGCACTACATACTGCACTCTCACTTCCTTACCCCGCTGCTTGCCCGGTTTCCATGCCGGCATTTTCTTTACGTGCTGCACTGCGGCTTCATTTAAGATTTTGTCAGATCCTCTTGCCACTTCCACATGTTCTACCTTTCCGCTTTTTTCTATAACAAACCGTACATACACTGTTCCTTCTATGTCATTTTCCCTTGCTATAGGCGGATATGTGATTTTACCCAAGTATTGCAAAAGGGCGGTTTCTCCACCGGGAAATTCAGGCATCTGTTCAACAATTGTAAATGCTTCTTCAACCGTAGGTTCGCCTAATACATCACTGCCGGTATCTATAAGGCCTATATCTACACCCTCAGGATCGCCTTCTACGGTTTTAGCTCCGGCATCTGCTTCTTTCAGATCTTCCTGTGCGGGCGGAACATCATCTTCCTGAACTTCTTCATCTTTCACAATAGTAGGTGGCGTGAATTTGATAGTTGTTTTTAAAGGTGGCGGAGGTGGTGGAGGCGGTGGCGGTGGCTCTGTCGGGTC
>CAYSGX010000103.1:7379-9423 GCA_964430605.1 uncultured Chitinophagaceae bacterium | reverse complement strand
CCTTTTACACCAATTTTGAAAATACCAATAATCATTTTCCGTGAAATCTTTTAATCCTTTTTAAATCTGTGATGCTGATGAATTGGCAAGTCTGCTTCAAACCCAACCCCTTGCGCAACTTGTGCACCCCAAAAAAAATCCTGACAACTGAAACCGGGCTATAATACTTTTACCGGAACATCAGTTACACGGCATCAAATTTCCATTCAGCCTTATTGGTAAATACCTCGAAGTATTTGCTTATCCATAAAATGGAGAGAATAAATAAAAATGATTGTACCCCGAATACCAACCAGAAATAACTGCTGTTGTAAAACATAATAAAAAAGGTGAGCGAGATAAGAAACAAGCGCATGTATTCTAAATAGAGTACCCATTTTTTACTTTCGAAAATGCCGCCTACAATGGTGAGCGAAAAAATAATCATGGCGGTGATATAGATTTTCCACGGCAGGGAAAATAAAGACAGCTTAAAAAGAAAAATGCTGGTGCCTGTAACGATTAATACAAAATGAATTAATACATAGATATTGAGCGGGGCGGGAATTTCGGTATCGTACTTTTGAAAGGTTGCCGGGGTAACGGGTTTTAGGGTAGCCGCTGCCCCTCCCAATGCTTCGGGTTTCCAGCCGGGCGTACCGAAAAGCATTTTCATTTTATCGCTGAAACGCGCTGCAAGAAACACTTTTTTAAACAGGTCTATCCAATACTCAAAGTTTACCCATATAGGGTTCCAGCTTTTGGGCTGTTTGGTAATGCCATAAACCACCGCTTCTTCTTCGGGCTGAAAAGTGCCAAACATTCTGTCAAAAATAATTAGCGTGCCGCCATGATTTTTATCTATATACTGAGGGTTTACGCCATGATGCACCCGGTGATGAGAAGGCGTATTAAAAACATATTCAAACGCAGGGTGCATTTTATTAATAAACTTGGTATGAATCCAAAACTGGTAAAGGGTTTGGAAAGAGGCGACAGTGGCAAACATCAGCGGCTCAAAACCAATAAATGCCAGCGGAATATAAAACACCCAGGAGAAAGCGCCTTGCAGCCATGCCTGCCTTAATGCCACGGTAAGATTGTATTCTTCGCTTTGATGATGCACAATATGGCTGCCCCACAGCACCGATATTTCGTGTGCCAAACGGTGAAACCAGTAATAGAAAAAATCTACCCCAACGAATAACACGATTACGCTCCACCAGGTAAAAGGAATTTGCCCGCTGAACAGCGCATAGTTGTTGTAGATATATAAGTAGCCGCCAAAAGTGAGCACTTTAAGAAAAATGCCTGCCAACTGAGAGCCTATGCCGCAACTTAAATTAGTTACCGCATCGTTAAAGCGATAGTAATTGGTTTTTCTGATTCGGTCTATTAATAATTCCACACCAATGAGCAGAAAAAATACAGGGATAGATAGCTTTATATAATCCACAGAAAAATTTTAATAACAGATGCTGAATTTACTAAAAGAGTTGCTGATTATCAAAGAAGATTTACAAGAGGCTATTTTACTGATGCGGTGAATCTTTCAACTACATTGTTTACAGGCTTCACGGTTTGCAGGTATTCAAAAATGGCTCCTAAGTCTTCTTCGGTCATGCCGGCATACATCGTCCAGGGCATTACGGTTTGATAATCGCCCTTAGCCATATCTACGTTGGGTAACACGAAAGAAGAATCTTCATACATCTTAAACCTTTGAATAAACCGGCTTTTGCTCCATGCGCCAATACCCGTTTCGTGTGGTGTAATGTTTGGCGAGCGAAGCATGGTGCCATTTCCAAAATTAAACTCAAAGCCCCCGGCATAAAACTCGCCCACCACTTTACCTTTTTCCTGCTTGGTGTGGCATTCCATACAACCCGAGGCTGTAATCATATACTTGCCATAGGCCAATACATCTGAAGGGTCAGGACGCTTTTGCAACTTAGCTTTTTCAGGAATAGTATTCAGAATAAAATTGAAAGGGAAATCGGCAACCGATTCAGGATGTGTTTTTTCAATCCCGGGCAGGATTCTCAGGTAAGCTATTACCGCCTTA
>CAYSGX010000103.1:0-7338 GCA_964430605.1 uncultured Chitinophagaceae bacterium | reverse complement strand
TCGGCTTGCGCATAATATTTATAAGGCATTACAGGAAAAAATGCTTTTCCGTCTTTATTTACTCCACAGGTAATGGCACGGAAAATTTCGCCATCGGTCCAGTTTTTCAGATTAAACGGAGTAATATTCTTTGCCGTAAAACTGCCGGGGAAACCAAATTGTTGATTAAACACCTCTCCTCCTGCCCCTTCGTGTCCCGATACCATAGGCCCTGAAAATTTAGTCCAGTCGCGCGTACCATGACAATCCATACATACCATTACATTGTTGGCCAGGTATTCGCCACGCTTCACCCGATCGGGTGTTATCTCTACTTTCATATCGGGCGCGGGCCCTACATCGGGCAGGGCTATTTTTACATAAGCCAGCAAAGCTGAAACGCCAAGAATCAAAAGTGCTACTGCAATTCCTAATACTCTGAATATTCTGGCAACCATATTCGTTTAATTTTGATATATCGAAAATAGTACTTTAGAAACAAAAAAAGAATTGTTTTTTCGCTGGCTGCCCCATACCGTTCAAAACCCTTTATAACCTTTTGATTTCTTACATTTGCCCAATCACTATTTTAATAATTAATGTCGCATAAATCTGAAAACCAAAATCCGGAATCTGAAATCTGGAACACCCCCGAAGGCATTCCTGTGGCTTCTTCTTTTTCTGAAGAAGATATAAAAGAACTGAAGCACTTAGGTTTTGGTGCAGGCATTCCGCCTTTTTTAAGAGGACCTTACGCCAGCATGTTTGCCATTCGTCCGTGGACAATCCGCCAGTATGCAGGCTTTTCTACTGCAGAAGAAAGCAATGCTTTTTACAGAAGGAATTTAGCAGGCGGGCAAAAAGGTTTATCAGTGGCTTTCGATTTGGCAACGCATCGCGGCTACGACAGCGACCACGAGCGCGTTGTAGGCGATGTAGGCAAAGCAGGCGTAGCGATTGATTCCGTTGAAGACATGAAAATTTTGTTCGACCAAATTCCATTGGGCGAAATGAGCGTTTCCATGACCATGAACGGAGCGGTGCTTCCCATACTCGCGTTTTTTATTGTAGCTGCCGAAGAACAGGGCGTTGCACCCGAACAACTGCAAGGCACTATTCAGAATGATATTCTGAAAGAATTTATGGTGCGCAACACCTATATCTATCCGCCTGCGTCTTCCATGAAAATTATTGCCGATATTTTTGAATACACCAGCCGCAACATGCCCAAGTTCAACAGCATCAGCATCAGCGGCTACCATATACACGAAGCGGGCGGCACGGCAGATATTGAGTTGGCTTACACTTTGGCTGACGGTTTGGAATATATCCGCACAGGACTGAAAGCGGGTTTGGATATTGATGATTTCGCTCCGCGACTTTCTTTCTTCTGGGGTATCGGCATGAACCATTTTATGGAAATTGCCAAGATGCGGGCGGGGCGTATGCTGTGGGCGAAAATCGTGAAGCAGTTCAACCCGAAAAAAGAAAAAAGTATGGCGTTGCGCACCCATTGCCAGACTTCGGGCTACAGCTTAACCGAACAAGACCCTTACAATAATATTGCACGAACCTGCATTGAAGCAATGGCGGCAGTATTGGGCGGCACACAATCGCTGCACACCAACGCACTCGATGAAGCCATTGCGCTGCCTACCGATTTCAGCGCGAAAATTGCCCGCGACACACAAATTTATATTCAGCAAGAAACAGCCGTAACCAAAGCCATTGACCCTTGGGCGGGCAGCTATTATGTAGAATATCTCACGGCTCAGTTAGCGCAAAAAGCATGGGCATTAATTGAAGAAGTAGAAGCGTTGGGCGGCATGGCGAAAGCCATTGAAACAGGCATTCCGAAAATGCGTATTGAAGAAGCCGCAGCGAAAAAGCAGGCACGTATTGATGTGGGTGAAGAAATTATTGTAGGCGTAAATGCTTTTAAAACGGAAGAAGAAACACCTCTTGAAATTCTCGATGTGGACAATACCGCAGTGCGCAACAAACAAATTGAACGGCTGAATAAAATCAAAGCTGAAAGAAATAATGAAGCCGTTGCAAAATGTTTGCAAACCATTACCGAATGTGCCGAAACAGGCAACGGCAATTTACTTTCGTTAGCCATTGAAGCGGCAAGAGAACGCGCCACTTTGGGCGAAATTTCTTTTGCGATGGAAAAAGTGTTCGGCAGGTATAAAGCAACCACGCGCAGCATTTCAGGCGTATATTCAAAAGAAATTATGCAGAACGAAATTTTTAAGAAAGCGCGAACGCTTTCAGATGCTTTTGCCGAACAAAACGGCAGACGACCCCGCATACTCATTGCCAAACTTGGGCAAGACGGACACGACCGTGGCGCGAAAGTGATTGCCACGGGCTTTGCCGATTTGGGCTTTGATGTGGACATCAGCCCGTTGTTTCAAACCCCGAAAGAAGCGGCAAAGCAGGCAGCCGAAAATGATGTGCATATTCTCGGCATCTCGTCATTAGCCGCAGGACACAAAACTCTTGTGCCGCAGGTGATTGACGAACTGAAAAAAATAGGCAGACCCGATATTAAAGTGATTGCAGGTGGAGTAATTCCTCAACAGGATTACGATTTTCTGTATAGCGCAGGCGTGTCTTTCATTTTCGGTCCCGGCACGGTTATATCAGAAGCTGCGGTGAAGATTTTGGAGGGGATGGGGGAGAGAATTAGGAAATTGGAGGACGAGCAAAATACTTGAGCCTGCGGGGCAATTGATATTGATCGAGTAAATTTGCTTTTTTAGTAACTGTTAAATTATCCCATTGAAGCGATTATTTTACACTCTTATTGTAATAGTCTTTTGTAAAACATTATTGCTTGCACAGGTGCCTAATTGGGAATGGGCAAGGAGTGCACGAGGAATACAAAATGATTATGTGACATCTGTAGCTACTGATTTAATGGGTAACGTTTATGTAACTGGGTATTTCTATAGCGACACATTAATTTTTGGAAACAATGATACGTTAACAAGAGAAATGCATTATTATGATTATTTCTTTGCTAAATACGATTCTCTTGGGAATTTATTATGGGTAAAAGACACTAAAGGAACAGGCGGGGGAATTTCACATGATAAAGGATTAAGTATGTCAATAGATTTATTAGGTAATATTTATGTGGCAGGACAGTTTTCTAATGACACCGTAAAATTCGATAATATAATACTAACCAATCAGGGAGAAGGGGGCGCCTTTATTGCTAAATATGATTCTTCGGGGAAAGTTTTATGGGCAAAAAGTTTAAATGGACACTTCCATTATGCATGTGATATTGCTATTGATTATGATGGATACCTTTATATAGTCGGTAATTATTTAAGAAGCGATTTGTTATTTGGTAACGATACATTAAAAAGCGGTGTTGGTGGAAATATATTCATTGCTAAGCATGATTTAAATGGAAACGAAATATGGGCAACAAATGCATTTGGCAGGACGATAAATTATAGAGACAGAATTGAAGTTGATGCTAATGGCGATGTTTATATAGCAGGAAATTTTAAAGGTCAATTAATTTTCGAAAATGATACTCTGATTAATTATATCGGAAGTAATTCTACGGATATTTATTTGGCAAAGTATAATGCAAATGGCAGTTATTTATGGTCTAAGAAATTTGGCAATTATGGTATAGATGAAGTAAATAGTATTTGTTTGGATAAAGATGATAAATTGATAATGACCGGTAGATTTGGCGACACATCAATAGTTTTTAATTATGACACTTTATTAAACACTAGAGTCTTTACTGGAGATATTTTTATTGTAAAACTAGACGAAATGGGAAATACTATTTGGGCAAAGAGTTTTGGTGGTAACGGGATTGATTATGGCACTAGTATAATAACAGATTCAAATAGAAACATAATTTTAGCAGGTGTATTTGGAGGAGTAATTAATATTGATAATGACATGCTATCATCATCAAACCAAGATATTTTTATTTCTAAATTTAGCCCTGAGGGTGATGCTATCTGGTCAAAAACGTGTGGAGGATTGGGTTATGAATATGTAAATAGTATCTCTATGAGTGACAATCAAAGTATAATTATTGCAGGATACTTTGGTAGCCCAATGATAAACTTTGGTATTGATACATTATATTTAACATACAATCAGGATTCATACTCTGATATTTTCATTGCCAAATTATCCAATTTAACATCTAATGTTAACGAATCAAAAATTGGAAATGAAATCTTAATATATCCCAACCCCACCAACAGTAACTTTACTATTACAATTCCGCCTTTAACCCAACAAATATTAATTACCAATACAATAGGGCAGGTATTACAGGTACAAACAATAAATAAAGAAGCAACACAAATTAATATTTCTCTGGTTGAATGCGGTAGCTATTTTATTCATGTTACTACAACAGATGCAATAGTTACAAAAAAGGTATTCGTAATAAAGTAACCCCTGCTGGGATCTTCCGCAAGACATCCCGAACTACAGATAAAAGGGATTTGCAATTCCCAATCACTAAACCCCAATCTGGTCATAGCGTCCGCTACGACCAACGCCATTTGTCTGTACTATGATTTATTTGATTCGCACCACTTAACTGCACCGTGCTTTCATCGGCAGTAAAATTGGCATGGTTTATCCAATTGCCATATACATCATAAATGCCTGTTGAGTTGGTATTGCCTGTAACTACATCGCTGTTAATAAAATCGCCCTCAATAATAAAGTTGCCTGCATTGTCTATTCTGTCTGCATTATTATCTGCCGAAGCAGTTTTTACTATCATTACCGAACCCACTGTTAGACATGTTCCACAGGGCATGTCGAACTTTAGATAAAACAGGATTTTAAACCCTGCTTATCTGTCTTCGGAATGCACTACGTTAATATCCTTAGCCTGTGCCTGATTCACACAACATTCTTTTTGTATTTTCAACCGCAATTTTTAATTGAACTGTTCAAATTATCTAAATGAGTTGCAGTGATTTGAGCGGCTATCTGTTCAGTTAATAAAAAGATAGAATACAGGCGCATGACATTTCATCCATCTTTAATTTTTCTTGGCGGACTTGTGATTATTACATTGGGAGCGGAATTTGTGCTGCGCGGCTCTTCCCGCATTGCCGTATTGATGGGCATAAAGCCCCTGATAATAGGGCTTACGGTAGTTTCCATTGGCACCAGTATGCCTGAGCTGGCAGTCGGGCTGACAGCAGTTTCTGAAGGAATGGGCACACTGGCAGTAGGCAATATCGCGGGCACCAACATTTTCAATATTCTTTTCATTTTGGGTTTAAGCGCAGCTATACGCCCCCTTCCACTGCACAGTCAAAGCATTAAGCTGGATGTTGTTGTGATGATTATTGCTGCCATTATGCTCATATTCATGTCAGTTGACGGTGCGCTAAGCCGGTTGGAAGGTTTGATAATGGTTGCATGCGCGGTAATTTATGTGATTGTGCTAATCAGGCTCAGCAAGCGCGAAAGTGCGCATATCAAAAAAGAATTTTCGGAGGAATTCAGCTATGAGGTGCTTATAAGGCAATCTGTTTGGAAATCATGGGGCGTTAATTTTATGTTTCTTGTTGCAGGAATTGCATTAACGGTATTAGGCGCAAATCTGATGGTGTCGGGCGCAGTGAATATCGCACAGGCATTTGGAATATCTGATGCGGTTATCGGGCTCACCATTGTGGCAATTGGCACCTCTGCCCCTGAGCTGGCTACCACCATTGTGGCAACTTATAAAAACGACCGTGATGTGGCAATAGGCAATTTAATAGGCAGCAGTATTTCAAACGTGCTGGTTATACTCGGGCTTACCTGTATAGCCTCTCCAACTGCGGTTGATGTAAGTAAAGATATTCTCTGGATTGATTTGCCTCTGGCGGCTATTGTTGCGATTGTTTGTTACCCTGTGTTCAGAAGCGATAAAATGGTATCGAGGAAAGAAGGAATATTTTTTGTGCTTTCCTATATCGTTTATTTTCTGGTTTTACTGTTTTTGAGGACTTAGAAACTGTTTAAATTTATAAATAGAATACTGATAAAACAGATAAATTTTAAACGCTTAATTTTACACAAAACATTTTTCATCTATGAACGCAGCGGCAGCCATTGATTTAAAAATAGAAACCACTTACAAAAAGTCTTTAGCAGTTCACAAAAATCAGGCAAACTGGCAAAAAGATATTGATAATCTTTTAGACAGAATGAATGAACTGAATGAATATCTTACCAATCTTCATGGTTTACTGCTTAATCTTACTTTTGAAATAGAAAGAGATATGGCAGGCTTTAAAGCTTCTAAAATAGCTCCCGATGTATTGAAAAAGCTGGTTCAGCTATCAGCCAAAATGCTCAATCTTGTGAAAAAATCTGACTTGTATCGTGGCGTAAAAACCACTTATGCTACATTGCGTCAGGAAGTAAGTTATTTGAATGAATTGGCTGCCGACAGAATGATTAGTGCTGAATTGGATACTGATGAAGATTTTGCCACAATTGCTAAAGCTACTATCAAAGCTGCCAAACATAAATGAAAATTTATTGCACACAGCACTTTATAGACACTATTCAGCATCTTTCAAAAAACAAATCTTACAAAGCTATTCTTGAAGATGTTTGTGTTTTCTTTGCCGATAAAGGTATCGAAGAGTTGCACATTATGAACGATATCATCAATCGTTTTCTCGGAAAATACAGTTTGAATAAATACAGAATTTCCAATAGCTTAACTAACAAAGGCAAAAGTGCCTCTTACCGTTGTATATGTGTCTGCCTGCCCAAACAAAAAGCTATTTACTTAGATACCATTTACCCCAAAACAGGTTCTTTTGGTGCTGAAAACCTTACTAAAGAGGCATATAAGGAAATTGCAAAGAATGTTCAACTGGCAATTGCAGTAAACAAATTATTTATGCTGAATATTGAAACAAAAGAAATAGCTGCTGTGAAGAAATAATAATACAAAACTCAATACCATAGCTTTTATACATTGTTGAATAATTAAAGCATTAATACTACGTTTATTACAGAAACCAAAGCCATGAAAACCTTCCTCCCGCTTGTTTTTCTTTTTTGTATTTCCACAGCATTTGCTCAACGTGCCGTAGTATCGGCAGATAAAATGAATGTATTGTATGCAGGAATTGAAAATCCTGTTTCAATTGCAGCAGAAAATCACTCTTGTAAAGATTTAGTTGTTGAAATTTCTCATGGAACCATATCAAAATATGAATATGATGGCCCTTGTGGTTATGCGGTAAAGGTTAATACTCCCGGAAGAGCAATAATTACCGTAAAAAACAAAAAAGGAAAGATTTTTTAATCTTTCCTTTTTTGTTTATATTAAATCAA
>CAYSGX010000102.1:5037-9463 GCA_964430605.1 uncultured Chitinophagaceae bacterium | reverse complement strand
CACCCGGAATTACGATATGATTCAACTTTTTTTGTTGAGCAATTTCTAAAGCCTTTCCGCCTGAAGTAACAACTGCAATATTTGCTTTTTTCTTTAAGGCTGCGTTTAATGTGCTGATGGTTTCTTCCGTATTACCTGAATAAGAAGAAGCGATAAACAAAGTATCGCTACTGATAAAAGCCGGTAACGCATAATCTTTATAAATGCTGAAAGGAACTTTCAGTTTATCGAAAACTAATTCTGAAATAAGATTAGCGCCAATGCCCGAGCCGCCAAGCCCCGATACTACTACATTGCTTATTTTATTTTCCGGTTTCGTTATAGTTGCTTTCTTGCCTATTGCAACCGCTTCTTGTAGCTGTTTAGGAAAATTCTCTATTAATTCTTTCATGCTATTGTTAATTGCAGCACGAATATAATTATAACAAATGCAACATTAGTAATGCGTGTTCATAAGAAAAAGTTAATTAAGTTGAAATACAGCGATGCCATCACTTTAAGTGATGGCATCGCTGTATTTTCGGTATTATTTATTTTATTATTTTCCGGGCAATCCACGGGTTAACCAACCTCTTCTGTTGGCGGTAGCGATGGCATAAGGAGTAATCCAGAATAAGCCAAAGGCATAAAAAATACTATAGGTATAAGCCCAAAAAGCTTCGGCAATATTATATTTTTTAGCATAGAAAAATGCGGGGAAGCTGGAGAAGATTAATATGCTGAATAGTGAAGCGCTTAAAAACATAACCGGCTTTGTAAGCAGAAAAAATACCATCATCAATAGCACCGGATAAGCCATTACCATTTGTATCCACTGATTTGCAAGTAAAATGCGTGTGCCTGTTTTCGAGCCGCTTCTGAAATTTCTGAATGCAAATTTTGACATCATAATATTTTCGCGCACGTTGCTTCTTTCCCAACGGGTAAACATTTTGTGTAAAGACTTATAGTTTTCAGGAATATTGGTGAGCACATATGCGTTGCGCTGAAACTGCACATGATAGCCTTGCTTTAAAATCATATTGGTCATGGCGCGGTCTTCGCCAATATCGCTGGGCTGACCCATAAAAGTTTGATTAATCCATTGTGGCAAACAGGCCATTACAGCATTGCTGCGATAGGCAGCCAAAGCACCGGGCGTACACAACACAGAACCTAAAGCGCTTTGTGCAGAGCGGATAAATTCAAAGCTAAATACAAAGATGACATTCAACATGCGCGGAATAATCGCTTTCTGATTGTTTAGTACGCGCACGTTTCCGGCAACAGCGCCACATCTTTTATTGGTAATAAAAGGCGACACCAAATTGCGCAGCGTGTCTTTTTGAACAACAGAATCGCTATCGACCGTAACAAATATTTCACCGGTGGCCAAATGAAACCCGCGGTGAAGGGCATGACGTTTCCCTTTGTTTTCGGGTTGTTGGTAAATAGATAAACGGTTGCCTAATTGCTCTTTGGCTTTTTTCATCCATTGCCAGGTATCATCTGCACTGCCATCGTCAATTGCTATAAGCTGTAATTTTTCCGCAGGATATTCGCTTTCAATTAGACTGATTAAAGTTGACCAAACCAATTTCCCTTCGTTATAAGCAGGCACTATTACTGTCAAGGTAGGTAGTTCTTCATCGGTAACTGATTTTACGGGTTTGTAGCGTAAAAACAAGGCGAATATGAATACTAAAAAGCCAAGCTTAAATAAGAGTAAAAAAGCAGAAAGTGCGAATAAAGCCATACCACCCAATGAAGATAACCTGCTCAACCGTAATGCTTCAAAATCGGGTTGTAACAGGTAAACAGAATAAGTGGCGCCAAGCAGTAATATAAAGGTGCTTATAAAAATGGCAATATCTTTTGGGTTTAAAGTAGCCTTTTTAAAATCTCCGGAAAAGGTTTTTATTTTGGGTTGCGCTTTCCAATAACTTGGCGAAAAAAGCATTTCTAATGATTCACCGCCAATGGGTAAAACAGAACTGTACAATAACATTTCTTTTTTGCGTGCTGCTTTTCCTTTCGTTAACTCGTTAGAATTTTTTGTTTGCTTTGTTATTTGTTCTTCAATCATCTTAAATATTCATTTAAGTTTTCAAAAGTTTTTGCGGGCTTGGAATGAATTAGATTTCCGGAGTAATTTATCATTTCATAATTGCCTTGTCTCTTAGGTTTTTGGTTTAAATATCTCTCTGCTTGTAATGAAGCGATAAAATAAACTGCGCCCGCAAAAAGCCAACTATTATGCCACCATTTGTGTGGCTATTGATAATCAGTAATTTATAGCTGATTTAGGGTTGTTTTTAAGCATTGCATCCTTACGGGTGGCGTGTAATTATTCCCCAATATGAGGAAGAAGTGCGCAAATTGGGTAGTGATTTATAGGCGGCAAACGGCAACATTGGCAGACAAAGCCGAATCGTTTCGTCATGAAATAGCTTGACTAAGCTATATAATAATACTTTCAATCAGCATAAAAAGCTACCCTTCAAATTCCATGGCAGCAGCTTCCCATTTTTCTACGGCTTCGGCTTGTTGCTTTTTCAGCGCTTCATATTTGGCAAAGAAATCGGGTTGCTGTGTGAGTATTTGATACTGTTCGGGGTCTTTCAGCTTAAAGTCTATATCGGCAATTTCTTTATCGAGGCGTGCTACTTCTGCTTCGGCTTTGTCGAGGGCATTTTTTAACCTGCGTTGCTCTTTGTCATCTTCTTTCTTCTTATCAAATTCGGCATTGGCAGCAGGGTTTTTCTTCACATTGCTTTTTTGCGAGGCTTCTTTTTCCAGTTCGAGCGCACGGAAATTTTCCATTTGCTTCTTCTCTAAAAATTCAAAGATATCGCCCAGGTGTTCTTTAATATCGCCCGGCACAAATTCAAAAACCTTATTGGTAAGCCCTTGTAAAAATTCACGGTCGTGCGATACCACTATAATAGTGCCTTCAAAATTCTGCATAGCCTGTTTCAGCACATCTTTGGCAATCATGTCTAAGTGGTTGGTAGGCTCATCGAGAATAAGGAAGTTGAGCGGTTGCAACAGCAGCTTGGCCATTGCCAACCGCGATTTTTCACCGCCCGACAATACTTTTACTCTTTTGTACACATCATCGCCCGTAAATAAAAAGGCTCCCAGCAGGGTTCTTAAATTACCCTCGAAACTGGCTCCGGCAGCGTTCTCCATTTCTTCCAGCACGGTATTGTTGGGGTGCAGGTTTTCGGTTTGGTGCTGTGCATAGTAGCCCAGCAAAACATTATGCCCTATTTTAATGGTGCCTTCATAAGTTAAGTCTCCGGCAATCATGCGCGACAGGGTGGTTTTGCCCATACCGTTTTTACCTACGAAAGCAATTTTATCGCCACGGTCTATTTCAAATTTCGCATTGTTGATTACATGCTTTTCGCCATATTTTTTATTTACATCAACACCCGAAACCACCGTTACACCTGTTTGTGGCGCTTTAGGGAAACGAATTTTCATAGCCGTTACATCTTCTTCTTCTATTTCAATGCGGTCTATCTTATCGAGCTTTTTGATTAGCGATTGGGCAAAAGTAGCCTTAGAAGCTTTTGCCCTGAAACGGTCTATATTTCTTTGCAGTTGGGCAATTTCACGCTCCTGGTTTTTCTGTGCGTTTTGCAACATTTCCTTGCGCTCGGCACGTTGCTCAATATATTTGGTGTAAGAAGCGCGGTAATCGTCAATTTCGCCACGCGATACTTCAATGGTGCGGTTGGTAATGGCATCTAAAAAAGCTTTATCGTGCGATACCAGCATAATAGCGCCCGGGTATTCTTTCAAAAACGTTTCGAGCCACGTTACCGATTCAATATCAAGGTGATTGGTAGGCTCATCGAGCAATATTAAATCGGGTTGTTGCAAAAGAATTTTTGCCAGTTCAATACGCATCTGCCAGCCACCGCTAAAGGCTTTCACCGATTTTTCAAAATCGGCAGTGGTAAAACCTAAACCTCTTAAAACTTTTTCTATTTGCTCATCTAAACTGTAGCCGCCTAAATGGTTAAGCTGGGTTTCTTTCTCGCCAAAATCTTCAATAAGCTTCATGTAGGCATCGCTTTCGTAATCGGTGCGGGTTTCCAGCTCGTGCTGCATGTGGGCAATTTCCTGCTCCAGTTCCATTACTTTATTGAAAGCCGTGCGGGTTTCTTCATAAACTGTTTTATCAGTGTTTACAAATAATTCCTGCGGAAGATAACCAATGGTAGTGCCCTTGGGCATAGATACATCAAACTCATCGGGCTTTTGAATGCCAATAAGAATTTTTAGCAGCGTAGATTTTCCGGCACCGTTTCTTCCTGTAAGGCCTATTTTGTCGTTTTCGTTAATTCTGAAGGAAACATCGTTGAACATGGTTCTTCCGCCAAAATGAAGAGCCAACTTATTAATCATTATCATGGCGCAAAAATACGAGTAATGT
>CAYSGX010000102.1:0-5027 GCA_964430605.1 uncultured Chitinophagaceae bacterium | reverse complement strand
TTTTGGATGGGGTGTTTTGAAGTTGCTTTCTCAGCCCTCGCTCGTATCTTGCGGGCGTGTTTTTTTGATGCATCTTGCATACTACATTACGCACAAAATTTATAATTCAGTTTTTATGAGCAAATACAGAAAACTGTACCAACACTACTGTATAGCTCTTTGAAAGTTTTTGAGTGGTAATAACTGTAGCCGGAGGCTTTGTGAACATACACTCGCAAGATGCGAGCGAAGGCGGTTTTCATAGAGCCATTTAGGTGTAAGCGAATCGGTCTATGGTTTTCATAGAGCCATTTGGGTGTAAGGGAATCGGTCTATGATTTTTATACCCCCATAGTCGTAGCATCCGCTACGACCGCAAACACGATGAAGCGTCCGCTCATATTTTTTATCATCATTCAAGATAAGTAATTTCTATTTTACCTTTTATGCCTTTTTCATAATCAGCACAACTGCTCCATAGCCAATCATAACCCTTTTCTACAAAACCTGCCACTTAGAAATCGTAGCGGATGCTGCGAATAGGGGGATATATATGGTTGCTTGCTTATAACGAAAATTTAAAAGCCCATATAAAATCATTTTCTATAAAAATATATTTACTTTAATTTTGCGTCAATAAATTGTTAAAAGAAAATGAAAGAAGTATTGCAACGCACCGGGCAGGCATGGCAAGCCGCTTTAAGCAACAGGCTCTTCAAATGGCAATTTATTATTTCAGTATTATTTTTTGTGTCGTGCAGCAAGTTTAATTTCTATTGCTTAAACCTTTGGGAATTCAGGCAAGGGGCAACGCTCAATGATTTTGTATTAAACCTGTTGCCTGCCACCGATTTCTCTAATATCATTTTCTTTTTCACCTATTTCACTATTTTATCTACCATTGTTTCGGCATTGCCTTATCCCGGCACGCTTGTGCGCGGGTTGCAAGCCTATGCCATTTTGCTGTTGTTTCGTGTAGTTTCTATTTACCTTTTCCCTTTAGACCCACCTGCCGATATGGTGCTGCTGGTAGATCCTATCGGAGAGTTTTTTCTGCATCAGGAAGTTACCGTTACTAAAGATTTGTTCTTTTCGGGGCACACCGCCACCTTAGTGCTTATGTATATGCTGGCTCAAAATAAATATGTAAAAACCTTCGCCACCGTTGCGCTGTGTGTGGTGCCTTTATTGCTTATTTGGCAGCATGTACACTACACCATAGATATAGTAGTAGCCCCTTTTGCCGCTGTAATATGTGTTAAAGTGGTAGAATGGGCCAATCAAAATTCCAACTACGGAAAAATATTGTATCAATACTGATTTTTGGTTTCTATACAAAAGGCTACTTTTACGCCTGTTTACAGTTTTAAACTACGGAAGTTATAATGCGCCTGCAATTCGTTAGTCTCATTTTTTTAGGGTATTTTTTATGTGCTTCTTCTTGCAAAAAGGCTGGGGAAGAGGAAGAAAATATTGATACTTTTCCCAAAAATGCAATAGGTTCAACAGGCAATATAACATACATTACTGAAACTGAAACCGCACGATATACTACAGTGAGGGCTAAAGACGGAAACGTTTGGCTGCAACAAAATTTAGGCGCTGCCGCTGTGGCAACCTCAATTAACGATTCACTTGCATTAGGCGATTTATATCAATGGGGCCGCTGGAACGATGGCCATCAAAAAAGAAATCCCGAGCCTGAAACAAAACAACCTTTTACCTTGCCTCGCAATAATCCATCGGGATTGCCTTTGGGAGGGCAACGCTACTTCATAGCCACCTGGTGGACAACAGGCCAAATAGACGATATATGGGAATCTCCCGTTCCTACCAATGTAACCAATAATAATGGTTGCGACCCCTGCAAGGCGTTGGGCAACAACTGGCGGTTGCCCACCACAGAAGAATGGAATAATGTAATAGCGGCTGAAAATATTAGCGATAATATTTCAGCTTATAATTCCAATCTGAAAATTATTCCGGCAGGCTGGCGCAGCACCAAAAATACTTTTTTGAAAGAAGTAGGTAATGCAAGTTGGTTTTGGAGCAGCACCGCCAGCACCACCAATGCCGCTTTTGGTATTCAGATACACAGCGACAAAGTATTCAGCAATTACAGTGGCAGCAGGTCTCATGGTGCATCGGTAAGATGTATTTATAAGTAGTGCAATATTTTTTCTGAAAAATTATTTTGCTGAATGAAAAGCGCCACCATACACGAATTGAAAAATGAATTGCTTCACCTGAATCAAAAACAGTTGGTAGATATTTGTTTGCGCCTTTCAAAGTTTAAAAAAGAGAATAAAGAATTGCTCACTTATGTATTGTTTGAATCGGGCGATGAGCAGGCTTATATCAGCGGTGTGAAAACATATATAGACAACGGGTTTGCAGAATCAGCAGGCAAAACCAACATTTTTATTCTGAAGAAAATTATCAGAAAAATATTAAGAGTTACCCGCACTCAGATAAGATACAGCGGCTCAAAAACCGTAGAGATAGAATTGTTATTACATTTCTGCGAATCGATGCACAGCATACATTCTTTAGTAACAAAGAACCCCGTTTTGAAAAATATATACGATAATCAGTTGAAGAAAGTCAATAAAATATTGCTCACCCTGCACGAAGATTTGCAGTATGATTACAGTAGAAAACTGGCTGCCATAAATGCGAAATAGATAGCTGCCCTCATTTTACTTCCCTTTCCAGACAGGCGCACGTTTTTCCCTGAAAGCTGCCAAGCCTTCGGCAGCATCTTCGGTATTTAATATTTCGCCTAATCGGTTTAGTAAAAATGTATGAGCTTCATCTGCATTCACGGTTTTATAATCGTTCCATGCTTTTAAGCCCAAGCGAATGGCGGCAGGCGAAAAGGTTTTCAGTTCAGTTACCAAATCATTTACCGAAGTGTCTAAATCAACGCTGTTTACCAATTGCGTAACCAATCCTAAATTTAAAGCCTCGTCAGCCGAAAGCGTTTTGGCTCTCATGCAAAGGTCTAACAGTTTTCTTGCAGGCATAATGGGTGCGAGGCTTGCCATTACTTGCATAGGCCATATTCCACGTTTCACTTCGGGCAGGCTGAAAGTGGCATTTTCAGAAGCGATTACATGAGTGCAGCCGCAAATCAGCAGAAAACCGCCCGCATATACAGGCGCATGAACCTTTGCAATGCAAGGCTTATGCAGTTCGTTGAACTGGTCGCCAATGGCAACGGGCTTTGACGGTTCGGGAATGGTAGATGTTTTTCCTGCTTCTTTAATACCTGCAAACGATTTTAAATCTGCTCCCGCGCAAAATATATCACCATTGGCTTGCAATACCACTACCCATATATCATTGTTATAGTGTGCATAGTTCAACGCAAAGGTAATTTCATTGAACATCACAGGGTTCATAGCATTTTTCTTTTCAGGACGATTTAATGTGATAGCTAAAACATGGTCGTGTTCTTCTGCAATGATGTATGCAAACGTTTCGTTCTTAAAATTTTCGGTTTGTTCTTTAGTGTATATTAACATAATTTTTGGGCTTTATAGAACGCTGATTAGTTATGATTTTTATGATAGATGAAGATAAAACTGTTAATCATAAATTACCATAAGCATCATAATTAATCAGCGTTCTTTCAAATTTACTGTTTTACAAGTTTTTTAAAAATTCCTGTGCCGTTTGTTTCAATGTATGCAACGTAAATACCGTTGTGCAGTTTTTCGGCATTGAGAATATACGTGTCATTATCGGTTGAAACATTTACCAGTTCCTTACCAAGCAAATCATAGATTTTAATATTCACGCGGCTGTTTGCCAGTTCTGAAAATTGAAATGTAACTGTATTCTGAAAAGGGTTCGGGAAAATTTCTGTTTCGTTCAACAGTGCAGTAATTGCTGCTGCGCTTGTATAAATGGTTTCCCCGATATTAATATCGTCAATAAAAAGATTGTTGCCGCCTGCGCCTTCAAACACAAATTTTATTCTGAATTGCTCGTTCAAAAACTGGGCATTGACATTAGTAACGGTTGATATTTTCCAGTCGTTGTTGCTTTGCGGATAAAATGGCGTATCGGTAGGGAAAGCGGTAGCTAACTGACTGCCTGAAATGCTTCTGCGCTGTACCCATGTTTGTCCGCAATCGCCACTGATGAATACTCTTAACCTGTCGGAAGTGTTGCCGCCTGTTTTATATGCGAAAGCGTATTTGAATTCAACGGTTGTGGTGGCAGGCAACGTTAATTGGTATGTGCCGCTGATTAATTCATTATAAGAACTTGAAGAAGGGTTATCGAAATTGTTCAGCATTACGGAATGGTCGGCAGTGTAGGCATAACCGTTTATCAGCCTGAAAGTGGAATCGCCATTTGGATTGTTTACAAACCATGTTGAGTTTTCAAGTGAAGCATAAGTTTCAAAACTTTCATAGTAGGGTGCGTGTGTAAGCCCTGCTTTGTAAACCTGAATAAGTGATGTTTCATTTTTAGAAACGCTTGTGATACCGTTGGTAACCGTAAGCGCAACATCATAGCTGCCTGCATTATTATAAGTAACTGTTACAACAGAATCAGTTGAAGCAGCAGGTGTGCCGCCTGTAAAGCTCCAAGTTCTTCCTGTTACGCCATGATATGATTTGTCAACGAAAGTAACGGTTTGCTCTTCGCATACCGATGTTATGTTTGCAGAAAAATCGGCAGCGCATAATTCAGCAGTGCCGTCAACACCTGTGGCAGCAAGGTTTGCAGGTTGCCATAAATTGTTTCTGTTTGCTACCGATGAATTGAGGCAGGCGTGCATTCTTAATTTTTGCCCTTGCGTAAACATGCGCCCGCAATAGGAATAATCCATAAAATTCTGAACATTATCCTGAACGCTGCCACAACTTGAACCATTCAGGTTGCAGGTTTGCCAGCCGATAGTATTGGGCGTGTCGGCTACATCATCATCATAATTGCAGTTGCTTTGTTGCGCCACAGGCAGGTAGTAAAATCCCGGTACGTTATTGCCGCCCCAGATATGTTGCAGGTTGAGATAATGACCCAACTCGTGA
>CAYSGX010000101.1:0-9474 GCA_964430605.1 uncultured Chitinophagaceae bacterium | reverse complement strand
TTCCAGCGGGTTGTTAGGGTCGCTTAGCCTAAGGTCGCAATTATCTTCTTCGGTAAATAATGAACGGAACACATGAATAAAATTCTCGCGGGCTTTCACAAAGGCTTCTAAGAATTTGTCTTTCGCGTTGCCTTCCAGTTCGCTCATGGTAGCAAGCAAAGAGTTCTTGGCATCTAACAAATCGTTTCTTTGAGCCGTAATGAAATCGCTGCGCTCTTTCATTTCATTATAAGCTTCCATAGCCATAGGGTTCACTTCGCCAAAACGCTCCAGTTTATCTTTCAGTTGCTGCACCTTTTGCTTCAGGTCGTCTTCATTCATTTCGGCATTAGGCGCTTGCTCTATAATATCGTTAATGCCAATATTAAACTCAACCGAAAGACGCTCTTTCAGCGAGCTTAATAATATTTTAAGCTCGGTATTTTTTTCGCGCAGCTCATTACTAATTACATCAATCTGTTGCTTGTTCTTTTGGTCTTGTCTTAGGGCATCTTCTTTTTCGGTAATAAACCCGCGCGCTTCGTAATATATTTTTTCCGCTTCCGAAAGTGAGGCTTCAAAATCTTTACGTTGCCCCACTACTTCCTGTAATTCTTTTTCCTGTTGCTCAATTACAATTTCCTGCTCTACCAGTTTTTCTTCCGTTAGGACAATTTCTTCGTTATTGCGTTTGGTGCGCTCGTTTATCTCTTCAATCTGCTTTTCGGTATATTGTTCTTCCTGCTTCAACTGGCTCAGCAAGTTTTGTTGCTGATAGAAATAAATATTGCGTTCGTTGTATTTGGTAGCATTTACATTCAATTGGTCGCTGGCTTCCTGAAAATCTTTCTGAACGGTATAATATTTTTCATCTAAAGTTTTGCGGGCTTCTTGCGTATCGTTCAAATGAGCTTCGGCAGTATTCAGCTCATTTTCGATATTTACCAAACGCTCATTGATTTCAGTATTTTTCTGTAAGTTTTCGGTTACAAATGTTTGCGTGTTTTCTATGGTAGCCGTTAACGAAGCCAATTTGTTGTTCAACTGATTGACTTGTTGTTGCGAAGTAACAATCTGGTTGCGCACTGTTTGGTTGCGCACGGTATTTAACTCTTGTTGCTTGCCGGTTAAAACCGTTTCGGTTTGCTTTTTCTGCGCTTCCAGTTTTTCTATTTCCTTCTGAAGCTTTTCCAGGTTTTTCACCCTGCCTATTCTCATGCCTTCAAACAACCCTACCGCTCCGCCTGAAAGCGAGTAGCCTGTGCGGGCATATTTGCCGCTTTTAGAAAGTATAACGGCACTGTCTTTTCTCTCAATTTTCAGATTGCTGAAAACATCGCCTTCGCGAAACTGCTCATCGTTAATAATATAGGCATGGTCTAAAAGAAAAGCGGCCAGCTTTCTGTAGCGTTCTTCAATTTCTACCAGTTCGGTGGCGGGCACTGCGCCTTGAATCAACAAAGGTGTTTTAGCTACATAATTCTGAAATTCAGAAAGAATAAAAAAGTTTGCCCGGCCTTTTCCCGCATCACTCAGCAAATGCACCGATTCCATAGCGCTGTCTGAATCGTCCAGCACAAAGTAGTTCAAATAAGGCTCCAGATAATTTTCTATGGCAACACGGTATTCTTCTTTACAATAAATAATATCTGAAAGGAGAGGGGCTTCTTTGGTTTTAGTCGATTTGGCGTTCTTCTTCAAAAACTTAATCGACTCGGGAAAGCCTTCCAGATTATCAATTAAACTTTTATTCAGATTGTACTCGTTGGTTTTAGCATCGAGCGAACGATTTTCAGAAGAAAGGCTTTGTTTCAACTGCTCAATTTCCTGTTGCAGTTGCTCCATCTTTTTATTCCACTCGGTCTCTTGCCGGTTCAGTTTTTCCAACTGCCTGGCAATAGTTTTTTGCTCGTTTTCGTGTGTTTGATATTCAGCTTTTAGCTCGGCTAATTTTATTTCACGATTGGCATTTTCGGTTTTGTTTTGTTCGGCTATGCGCAGCAAATTATCTTTCTGGTTGCGGCTTACAGAAATTTTTTTCTCCAGTTCGTAAATCTTTTTGTCCGATTCGGCACGCTCTTTTATAAGCGCATCTACTTCTTTTTTAAGATTATCGTGGTTGCCTCTAAAACCTGAAACATTAGCATTCAACTCTTCTACCTGCACTTTCAGTTCATCAACCGTTTGCTGTTGTTTCACCAGACGGTCTTTGGTGCTGTTGAGTTGTGCGGTAACATTATTGAGCTGCAACGAAGCATTTTCAATTTGGGTGCGGATGTTTTGTTTCTTTTCATTCAGAAACTTCACTTGCTCTACAGCTATATTGCGGCTGTTTTCTTTTGCTGAAATGGCAGCCAGAATTTCGTTCAGTTTTTTCTGACGCTCGGTAAGGCTTTTTTCTTTTTCTAAAAGCGATACTTTTTCTTTTTCTATTTCGGCATCGAGCGCGGCAATTTTCTGCTCCATTTCTTTTGCACGCTGCTCTTGTTCTTCGGTTTGTGTTTTTAAATCTTTAAAAGAAGAAACATAACGCTGCACCTGAAACTTAGACAGTTCCAGCGTCAGTTCTTTGTATTCTTCTTTCATTTTATAATACTTCTCGGCTTTCTTTGCCTGCGATTCTAATGTTTTAAGGTTGTTGCCAATTTCAAACAATAAATCTTCCACACGGGCAAGGTCGGCATCGGTAGCATTCAGCTTGCTGAGGGTTTCTTTTTTGCGGGTTTTAAATTTTGAAATACCGGCTGCCTGCTCAAACAGTTTTCTGCGGGAGTTTTCACGGTCGTTCAAAATTTCGTCTATCATGCCCAGCTCAATAATGGCATACGAATCGTTGCTTACTCCCGTGTCAAGAAACAGGTTGGTAATATCTTTCAGGCGACAGGTAACGTTATTAAGGCGGTATTCGCTTTCACCCGAACGGTGCAACACGCGCGAAATGGTAACGGTAGAATATTCAGAAGGCAGAATGCCTTTATTATTATCGAAAGTCAAAGAAACCTCGGCCATGCCCGCAGGTTTGCGGTTGCGTGAGCCATTGAAAATAAGGTTGTCCATTTTCTCTGAACGCAACTGGCTGGTGCGCTGCTCGCCCAATACCCAGCGAATGGCATCTACTACATTTGATTTGCCGCTACCATTTGGCCCCACCACGTCCGTTATATCCTGTTTAATGTGAATAACGGTTTTGTCGGCAAAACTCTTGAATCCCTTAATTTCTAATGTTGTTAAGCGCACTTTGGTATTTTAAATTGAGAAGGGCAAAAATACACAAATAGCGGTGTTGCCCAAGCGGAAAATGAAAATGGTGGAGAAGGTGTTGATTTAGGGGATGTTAATTACCTTCTTTCAGTATTCAGTTGTAAGTGATAAGTTTTATAAAATTAAACTGGCAAGCAACATGAAATTCAGATGTGTCAATGTAAAGCATGCAAGCTCAATCTTTTTGCGAAGCATTGAGGGGTATGCCCTAATTAAAGAAGTCTTTAGTTGAAGTTAACTTTTAGTTAACATTGAGCCTGTTTTTTTGTTAACTTACGCTGAAATTTAACAATTGATGAAACAGCTTTTTGTGGTATTTATAATGCTTTCGGTAATTTTTTGCGGTTGCAAAAAAGACAATAACGATGATGATAAAAATAATGACGATAAAATTACTTCTGCGGAGGACCTGAAAATAAACCAAATGCAGGTTGTTGCCAGTCATAACAGTTACAGAAAGAAAACTTACCAGCCAATATATGATTACTTGATTAGTATTCAAGGTATTTTACCTGCAAACCTTAGCCCCGAAAGCTGGGATTATGAGCATTTGCCTTTTGACCAGCAATTTAATAATTACAATGTAAGAGGCTTGGAAATAGATATTAGCCCCGACCCTAATGGTGGCTATTATTATAACAGAGGCGGCAATAGTTTTGTGAGCGAGCCTGTTGAATCGGGTATTGCGCAATTGCAACAACCGGGCTTTAAGGTGTTTCATGTTGCCGATTTAGATTATGAAACCCACTACTACACTTTTGCAGAGGCTTTGCAGGCAATTAAGCAATGGTCTGACGTACATCCTAATCATTTGCCGTTATTCATTAATGTTGAAACAAAATCTTCTACACCGGGCGATATTCTTCCGTTTTCTGGTTTTGTAAAATCTTTGCCTTACACGGCACAACTTGCCGATGATATTGATATGGAAATAAAATCGGTTTTCGGAAATAACTTAGACAAAGTAATTACTCCCGACAAGGTGAGAGGCGACAGTACTACTTTAGAAGCAGCGGTGCTGGCAGGTGGATGGCCCAAAATTTCGGCTGCAAGAGGTAAAATTATCTTTATAATGGAAGGCGGAATGGAAAATGTTTATGTTGAAAACCATGAATCGTTAAAGAACAGAGCGATGTTTGTGTATGCTATACCGGGTACGCCCGAGGCAGCATTTGTGATATTAAACAATCCGAAACCAGACGAAGCGAAAATTAAACAGCGTGTAAACGAAGGCTATATTGTGAGAACCCGCAGCGATTCTGATACTAAAGAAGCCAGAACAGGAGATGTAGCGAGTAGAGAAACAGCTTTCAGAAGTGGTGCACAAATAATTTCTACTGATTACTATAAAGCCGACAGCAGAGCAGGGCAACCCGGCTGGACTGATTATAGTGTGCAGTTTTCAGGCGGTGCTGTGGCACGGGTTAATCCGGTATCGGCCAAAGCTTACCAAAGCTTTGGAAATATTACGGAGTAAATTAATAGTCAATTCTAATACTTCTGTTTTCAAATAATAATGTTACATTTGCACTCCAATTTATTAATTAACCCTCTAAATCGCATTTAATATGCCTGTTAGACTAAGACTCCAAAGACACGGGAGAAAAAAACAACCCATCTATTTTATTGTTGCTGCCGATTCACGCTCACCGCGCGATGGTAAATTTTTAGAAAAAATTGGTACTTACAACCCAATTAAAGTTCCTGCAACGATTGAACTGGACAACAACAAAGCCTTGAACTGGTTAGAAAAAGGTGCGCAGCCTTCTGATACCGTTCACAAAATTTTGAGCTACAAAGGTGTGCTTTACAAAAAACACTTATTACGTGGCGTTAAAAAAGGCGCTTTCTCTTTAGAAGAAGCTGAAACCCGTTATGCCGAATGGATTGCTGCTAAAGAAAATGCTGTAGCAACCCGTATCAGCTCATTATCTTCTAATGCTGAAAAAGCAAGGCTTGATAAAATTGCTGCTGAACAGAAAAAACGTGAAGCCAATGCAAAAGCTGCCGCTGAGTCGTTAGCCGCTGCCAATGCTGCTGCTGTTGAAGCTGAAGCTCCGGCAGTTCTCGAAGAGCCAACTACAGAAGTTGAAGCACCTGCCGCTGAAGAAGCAACTGGCGAAACTGCTGCTGAATAATTTATTAAAAAACTACAGAGTGAATTCACAACAATTCATCTCAATAGGTAGAATTTCAAAACCCCATGGTGTTCGTGGGGTTTTGAAATTTATAGCCGATTATACTTTCAGCGAGCAATTTTTAAAAGCTACGGCTTTGTTTGTGAAGCAGGCATCAGGAAATATTCCTTTTATAATCGAAACTATTGAGCATATAGGCAACAAGCAATATCTGGTGAAATTTGAAGAAATAAGCCAAAGGGAAACCGCTGAAAAATTAGCCAAAAAAGAAGTATTCATTGATATTGCCGATTTTGATAAATGGGTGGTTGAAGAAGAAGGCGAGGAGTCTTTCAGCTATGTTATCGGGTTTGACTTGTTTGATGAGCAAGAAAACCTGATTGGCAAAATTGAAGATGTAATTGACCTGCCACAACATGAGTTGGCACAGCTACATATCAATGGTAAAGAAGTGCTTATTCCTTTAGACGAAAACCTGATAATCGAAATTAATGAAGAGCAGCAAAGGGTAATCATGCAAATTCCCGATGGGTTATTAGATATATATTTGTAGCCATGCGCATTGATATTATTTCTGTTTTACCCGAATTATTAGTAAGTCCTCTAAGCCACTCTATATTAAAACGTGCTCAGGAAAAAGGATTACTTGAAGTACACACGCATAATCTAAGACAGTACACTTCTTATAAGCATCAGCAAGTAGATGATTACCAATATGGCGGTGGCGCGGGGATGGTAATGATGCCCGAACCTGTTGCCAATTGCATAGAAAGCCTGCAAAAAGAGCGCGCTTACGATGAAATAATTTACATGACGCCCGATGCGCCTGTTTTAGAACAAAAAGAATGCAACAAGTTATCGATGCTTCAAAATATAATGATTCTTTGCGGGCATTATAAAGGTATTGACCAACGAATCAGAGACCTGTATATTACCAAAGAAATATCCGTTGGCTCATTTGTTTTATCGGGAGGAGAGTTGCCTGCTTTGATTTTGACAGATGCTTTGGGGCGTTTGCTTCCGGGAGTACTTAATGATGAAACTTCGGCACTATTCGATTCTTTTCAGGATAATTTACTGGCGCCACCTGTATATACCCGCCCCGCAGATTTCAGAGGACATAAAGTACCTGATATTTTGCTTTCGGGCGATACCGCTAAAATAGAAGCCTGGCGTTATGAGCAATCATTAAAACGTACCGAGGTCATAAGGCCTGATTTGCTGGAAGAATAGTTGTACTGTTTTGTTCAGCAGGCTTTTCGGAAAATATGCGTGTCATCCTAGCTTCCGGTATTAAATGAAACACCACACATGAAATTGATTATTTTTGCGCATGATTAGAAAGGTACTGCTCTATTTCTTCTTAATTGGCGGCATGTTACTGATGCTTTATCTTTTGCTGAAACAGGGCAGCCATTTAGAATTAGAAAAGTTAGCGCAAATAGAACGCGCCACCGAACGCACCTTTCAGCAATTGCCTAAAACATCGCTCGGGATAGTCCACAGTATTTCAGAACGCTTTGTATCGCATTTAGAATCATGGTTAAGCAGGCTCATTCTGCAAATAATAGTAATCATAGCCTTTTCAAGAGCCTTCAGTTATGTAGCCCGAAAAATAGGGCAACCCACGGTAATAGGCGAAATAGCTGCCGGCATTATATTAGGCCCATCATTTGTAGGGTACTTTTTTCCTGAATTTTCACAACTGCTTTTTCCCGAATCGTCTTTAATGAACCTGCATGTATTGAGCCAAATTGGTTTGATATTTTTCATGTTTATTATAGGTATGGAAGTAGATATAAAAATATTTAGCAGCAGAGTTCACGATGCCGTTTTAATAAGCCACTCGGCAATAATTATTCCATTTTTTTTAGGAACCCTGCTGGCTTTTTTTCTTTATCAAGACTATGCGCCACATGATATAAGCTTTATTCCTTTCGCTTTATTTATGGGAATTGCTATGAGCATTACCGCCTTTCCTGTGTTAGCAAGAATTATCCAGGAGCGGGGCATTACTAAAACTTATTTAGGCTCAATGGCTATTACCTGTGCCGCTATTGATGATGTTACGGCATGGAGCATATTGGCGATAGTAATTGCTATTGTAAAAGCCACCGGAGTTACAGGCGTAATTATTACATTGATTATAGCTCTGGTGTATATTTTTTTTATGCTCACAATAGTGCGCTCTTTTTTAAGTCGCCTAGGCGAAATTTTCGACACCAGAGAGAATCTGCATAAAGGAATTATCGCACTGATATTTGTGATGTTACTCACCTCTGCTTTTTTCGCTGAATTAATTGGCATTCACGCTTTGTTCGGGGCATTTATCGCAGGAGCAATTATGCCGCAGAACATGCAGTTCAAAAGAGTATTTACCGAAAAAATTGAAGATGTCGCATTAGTATTATTGCTACCGTTGTTTTTTGTAACAACAGGTTTAAGAACCGAAATTGGCTTATTAAACAGTTGGCATTTATGGGGTATTTGTTTCCTCATAATATTCACCGCCACTTTAGGCAAAATGGGTGGGGTAACTATAATATCTAAGTTTCTGGGCTTATCGTGGAAAAACGCGCTATCGATGGGTGCGCTTATGAATGCCCGTGGTTTAATGGAATTGGTAGTGCTGAATATCGCTTACGACTTAGGCATATTATCAAAAGAACTGTTTGCCATGATGGTTTTGATGGCGTTATTTACTACCGGCTTAACAGGCCCTTTATTAAATCTGTGTGAAAAGATATTTAAAAAAGATGTCGCTGCGGGAAATAATGCAATTAAAGGCAGGTTTAATATACTAATGTCATTTGGCCCGGCAAAAATGGGCAAAACGCTTATTGGCCTGGCAAAATATTTTACTGAAAACAAAGAAGAAAGTAACATTACGGCACTGCACATTACCCCGCAATCTGATATTTCACCACAAGAAGCAGTGTTGTTTGAGAGAAGCAGTTTTGCCCCGGTAAAACAAAAAGCGGCAGAGTTAAACATCAATCTGAATACTAAATATTTAGTAAGCCAGGATGTAGAAAAGTCTATCAAAAAAACGCTGGAAGAAAGTAATTATGATTTATTGTTGGTGGGTGGCGCAAAACCATTATTCAATGAAAAAGTTTTAGGCGGAAAAATTAAAAACATACTGGAAGCAAGCAACTGCGATGTCGCGATATTGAGCGATAAGAATTTCAGCAAACTACAAAACATCCTTATTCTGTTAGACCCTGTGAGTGAGCAATACATATTAGATTATGGCTTGTTGCTCGCCAGCAATTCAAAATCTGTTATTACGATTATCAACAGCAATTTAAAAAACGAACATCCTGAATATTATACTAAAGCATTGGTAACATTTAAAGAAAAACACCCCTCGCCTGTTTTATCGCTCGAGAACAGGAAATTAGACGAGGCATTTTTAGATACTTACGATTTAATTGTGGTGAGCGATAATCACTGGAATAATTTTATAGAAACACTTGCTACCGAAATAAGAAACAACTACTCTTATTTAATTTTTCATAAAAAAAGTAAATAGCACAGTAGCTGTCTCAAAAGTCAAGTAGCACGTGATACATAGTACAGTTGTTTTCCCCTTTTCCGCCTAATACAAACTTATTTTTTCTCTTTTTCAGGCAGGTACTACAGCGCTATTTTTCATTGTTGGCAAACATCTTTAGTTTTACCATTCTTAAAATAAATTCATGAGCGAAAAAATTGTAAGAATTGCAGGCGTACAGGGTTTTTATGGCGATAGCCCTATGGGTGCTATTAATGTGGTAATGGAACAAGCGGCAGATTATCTGGTACACGATGCTTTGGCAGAGCTAACGCTTTCTATTCTGCAAAAAGATAAATTGCAGGATGCCAGCCTGGGTTATGCCCGCGATATTGAGGTATTGGCAAAAGTGCTATATCCTGCCGCCTTTATGAACGGCATGAAAATAGTAACCAATTCGGGCGGCTTAAACCCCGAAGCGGCTGCTCAGAAAGTGGCTGCCATTCTGAAAAAAAATGGCGTAACGGGAATTAAAATTGCCACCATCACAGGCGATAATTTATTCGACAAGCTGAAAGGAATGCAAGTCACCGGTTTGGC
>CAYSGX010000100.1:7032-9478 GCA_964430605.1 uncultured Chitinophagaceae bacterium | reverse complement strand
ACCAAACTATCGCCATCTATATCTACCGCGCCATGATTGTAGAAATACTGCTGCCCGGCACATATATAAGGCACGGGTAGTGTAGTAAAAATGGGCGCGTTGTTACACAAGCCGCCAGTATTGTTGATAACAGATTCTACATACAAATCCCGGCTACCCGGACTGGTTAAATTGGTGATGGCCGAGTTTCGGCAACATAAATCATAACTAATGGTCCAATCATTGCATTGTGCGGGAAGCGTTATTACACCTGAGTAAATATGTTGTTCAATACCGGGCAAACTTCCGCCTCTGCATCTGCTTTGACTTTGCTGCGTAGGACATAAAGCAGGTACTTCCGTAAAAGAAGTCCGGGTTAAAACCAGCGACAGGTTTCTGTTGCAGGAAGCAGACCTTATCAGCACGGTTCTTTCTGAAGCGGCTGTGGGAGCGGCAACACCGGCACAGTCTCTATAAAAGTTTAATGTTATTCTGTATTGATTATTTGCTAAACACTCATAATACAAATCAGCGCCCACGGCATGAGAGGCGTTTGCATTATAAAAGGCTTGAAGCAACAGATAAACTACAAGTGCAAATTTCCAAATACTGTTCATTACCGCGTATTGATTGCGTGCCTAAAGTAGTAAAACTTTTTATTAGTACTTAACATTTGCACATATAAAATATGAAAATGCACATAAAAAAATACTAACATTCTCTCCACTAAGATATTATGCAGCGATAAAACGGTTCGGAACTTGGCGTAGCATTTAACCCGCCATTACGCCAAACCCTTGTGGCTGTTGCACAACTAAGGAATAAAAACGAAAATAGTAAAGATGTGAATTATATAGCTTCAGAATTCAATAAACGAGTTTCAGTTTATTTTTGAAGCCAAATATTCAATTGTAGAAGCGTATGTCTTTGAAATTTTACTCTCTGTTGAGTTGTCCCTATTATGGGTTGTGCTTCTTGTCGTTCGTTTCTATTATTTGTTTTATTGTCGTTACTGCTTTGTCAAATCGTTGTTCCCAATCGCCTGTAATTTCTGTAATGTCAATGTTGTGTTGTTGCAAAATATTTCTGTGTGAAATGTCTAATAAATTTCTGTCATTTTCACTTAAACGTGTTCCGTCCTGCACATATTCCACGTCATTGTTGAGATAAAGATATATGTCCGCTTTGTTGGAATTGTAGGTTTTGTTTTCAACTTCAAGTGTTTTGTCAAATATGAAGTTGGCGTAAGATTTTGTTATGTGTATGTCTGTGTCAATAATGATAAGCGGACTTTGCTCTAAAACTGCCGTGTAAATTCGTTTGGCGTGTTCGGAAGCAACGAGATGTAAGTCGTCAAATTCAAATGAGTTGGAATTGGCAATTAAGTCTCTGCCTGCTTCTTTTACCGAACTGCAATTAAAATGTTTGGCAAGTCGTTCTGTCAATGTCGTTTTTCCTGTGCTTTCAGTCCCAAGCACCACAACTTTAATTGTAAAGTCGGGCTTTACACTGTCAGGTAAAAATTTCCAATTTGTAAAAATATCATTGCGGACGGCAGTAGCCGAAACAGGAAATAATTGTTTAGGAATATCATAGGCAATATGTTTTATGTCCATAAACGAAGCAACATAATTTCCGTATTCTTCCGATGTAATTACTAAGTTGTAATCAGGAAAAAATGCTTTGAACTTTTCTGACCAAACTTTTGAAACTTCTTGCGAAGATTCGGAAGTATTGGGCAATTCCCTTTCTGAATAATTGTAGCTTCTTATTTCAATTTTATTTTCTGTTTCAAAAGTTTTTTCAATCCATTTTTTTCTTGTCGTGTCAGGAATATTTTCTTTATCGCTACAACAAATTAAAACCGTAAGAAAATCACACTTCGTCAAAGCAAACTTTATCATCGCTTCGTGTCCCTTGTGAAAAGGCAAAAATTTCCCGAATACAAATGCTTTAACCATTATTGAGTTGCTTTTTCCAATTCAACAATCCATAAGTTGCCAATCCAAGAAAGACAAGATATTCTAACGCTAAAAAGGCAATACCTTTTTTGAAAAACAAGAATACGCAAACTATATCAACTACAATCCATAAATACCACGTTTCTATTTTCTTTCGGGCAAGCAAAACGGTTGCAATAATGCTCAACACCATTACAAACGAATCGGCAAACGGAAATGCGGCTTTTGTTTTAAAATAATGCGGCAAATACAAGTGGATATTTGAAAAAAGAAAACCTGCAATAATTGTCCCAACAATAATTGCACTTGCAAGCCAAATTTTCGTTTTCAAATTAGTTAATGTGATACTATTTTGTTTAGGTTTTTGTTTCCAATTATACCAACCGTAAAGCGTAACTACGAGAAAATAAACTTGCAAAAACATATCCGCATAAAGCTGAACTTGAAAGAACAAAATGAATAAAAATAATTCATTGATAATTCCTGTTGCCCAAGTAAGTATATTG
>CAYSGX010000100.1:0-7022 GCA_964430605.1 uncultured Chitinophagaceae bacterium | reverse complement strand
GCCCGAACAATGTGCCAATCAACTCAACGTAGCTGATTTGATAGCCGATTATTTCAAAAGCGATATTGTTGATGTCAAAAAATGCCATTAGAAACTATACTGAATTGAAGCGTAAAAATTTATTGGTGCTTGCACAAAATACTTTTTGCTTCCGTCAAAATCCACATATCCGTGATTAAAGTATTTGGCATTTGTAATGTTGTTTAGGAATACAGAAAACTGAAATCCTTTAAAGCGATAACTTGCTCTGCTGTTCAAAAGAAAGTATTCTTTTACAGTTTCTGAGTTAGCAAAGTCAATGTATGAATTATGTTGGTATCTTGCTGATAACGCTATCGTAAAATTGCTTTTATAAAAAACGACTTCTTGATTTATTATGATTGGTGGTGTAAGTATTGGGCTAAATGTTTCTGTTTGTTCTTTTATGCGACTGTAATTGACAGACGAATTATTTACAAGTGAAAAATGTTTTGAAACCTTGTAGTTTACACTTAATTCAAGTCCTGTTCTAAAACTCTGTTCAACATTGTTGGTAAGAGCCAAACCATTTGGACCAAATTTTCCGTCCAAAACAATTTCATTTTTGAAATCCATATAGTAAAGATTCACATTGAAATCAAGTTTGCTTTTTTGAAACCTAAAACCTAATTCGTGGTTTAGAACATATTCGGGTTTTGTATTGGACAAAATTGCATTGCCCAAACTATCAGCCAACAAATCGTCATTTCCGCCAAACATATCGTTTCTTGTTGGCTCTCTTCCTGTATATCCTACGCTGTAATAAAGCGTAGAGTTAGGATTGACTGCCGCACTCAATCCTACTTTGGGATTGATAAAATGCCATTCCAATTTTGGCAAAGCAACTGAACCTTTATAGTCAAAATTTACATACCGATATTGCACGTCCGCAAAAAATGTAAACCATTTGAGCGTATAATCTGCTTTGGTAAAAATGCTTATTTCGTTTTTATATCCTGTGTTTTGATAAAGTTGCCCTAATGATTTTTCGCTTCCTGTGTGTTGTCTGTTGTAAATATTTCCGTGAAGTCCTGTTGTTAGATTAAACTGCTTTTTTGAAAAAGTATAGTTACTGAAAAAACCTACAAAATGTGATAGAACAGCGTAATTGTATAATTCATCTGTTGACGGAAATCCTAAGAAGTTATTCAAGTCAAAGCCATAGTTGCCTTTTAGAAAAGTATAGTAAATACTTGATTGAAGTGAGGACGAACGGCTGATTTGCCAAGAGTTTTGTAATTGGGTTAGCATTTGGAAAAACCTGTCTTTTTCTTGCTTGTTGTTTGCGTTTGTTCGCCTGTCTATGTTAATCAAAGAATCCGAAACGCCAATCCAAGCCATATCGTTTTGTTGGTGTCCTGCCAAAATATTGAGTTTCCAAGTGGATTTGTCGTAAAAAAGTCCGCCACTTAAAAATATGGATTGCGAATTATTGGAAGAATGATATTTATATCCGTCCGAATAAATTTGTGATGCTCTAACGTAAAGAGCTTTTTTGTTTTTAATTCCACTGTTGTATTCGCCAAACACTCGCAGACTGTTGAAAGAACCATATCCCAAACCAAAAGTCGTTTTGGTTGAATCTCTGAGATTTGGCGAAAATAATTGAACACTACCGCCATAACTCGCTACTCCATTTTTAGATGTTCCCACGCCACGTTGAATTTGAATTTTACTGACCGAATTAAGAATGTCCGGATAGTTTGAAAAATATGCTCCTTGGTCTTCGGGTTCATTTAGCGGAACTCCGTCAAGTGTCATATTTATTCTCGTTTGGTCAATTCCCCGAAGTCTGAAATAGGAATAGCCTTGCGAATTTCCACCGTCTGAATAGTTGGTAATTGAAGGTGTTTCAGAAAGCAAAAATGACGGTTCTTGTCCTGTTGATTTTTCTTTGATTGTCTTTGAATAGATGTTTTGAAAAGTTACAGGTGTTCGTTTGTCAGCCTGATAAGTTATAACAACTTCGTCTAACTGTTTAATGCTGTCTGTGTGTAGTGTGTCTTGGGCTGTTAATTGTCCGAACGATAGTAGGGTAAAAACAGTTAGTATAAAATATTTTGTCATTCGTCAATTTCATATTTTTGTTTTCTGCACCATCTTGATGAACGGTCGTCATAGCATTACCCATAACTTGTTTTTTTCGGTATTCTACAGCTTCTTTCTCCGTTGTTGCCACATGTAGCCATATAGCTTTGGAAAGAAGGGTAAGTAAGAAAGCATCACTACTGCTATTACAAAATTGGTAATCATTATTTCGTAGTTATTCCATTTCAGAACAGATAATAGTATCATGCCTTCACCCGTAACTCCAATTGGATATAACAATATAAATAAAGTGTAGCGTAAAAAAGTGAGCCATTTAATTTCTTTATTGAACAAAGAAGTGGCATAATAGCTGTAGCGCACCATCTCTGTTATGCTCCATGCAACAGAAACTACCGTAATGCCACTGATTCCAAGAATATTTACCTGATGTTCAGCAGGAATTACATTTAACCAGAATAATACAAATACCCGCGATGAAATTTGTAGCGCTGTTGTAAATAATGGCGACTTTACCCAACCTTGTTTGGCATGCAGGATTTCGAGCAATGCCACTACCTGAGCAATATTCAGAATAGTAACAGATACTTTATCTAAAACGAAGCCATGTGCTATTTGCCAGGCAAAAAATAAACTCCAAGCTAAAAACAAAATAAGGTTGTAGCCTACAAGGTATTGTTTCAACATGATTTCAATATAGAAATTTATTCAGCAAAATTAAAATAGCGTTTATGCACTATTACTGTAGCAACCACTTTTCTGTGTCGAAAAAACTGTTAACAGGAAGTGGTTAGATAAAGACTTTTTAACGCGAGTAAAATTTGTAGAAAGGAGGCAACAGAACTAATGAAAATCTTTGGGGCTGTTATAACAACCAAATAACAATAGCCTCATTGTTTAAAATTTTGTATTCAGAAATTGTTTAGGATTTCGATATTAGCGTTCAGATATTTTAACATTATGAACAATGACAAAGTAATATGGATTACCGGAGCCTCATCGGGCATAGGTAAAGCATTAGCTGAAGCTTATTGTAAGCTGGGTTACAGAGTAATTACTACTGCCCGTAGAGAGCAGGAGCTTTTAGCAATAAAAAACAACTGCGCTAATGCTGAAAATGTAGTAGTGCTAAGCCACGATTTGGCCGACTATCATTCAGCGAAAGAAGTTGTAGCAAAAGCCATAGCCACCTTCGGAAGAATAGATATAATGATTCACAATGCGGGTATCAGCCAGCGCTCGCTGGCAATTGATACCGATATTGAAGTAGATAAAAAGTTGATGGACGTTAATTACATAGGCACCATTGCACTTGCTAAAGTGCTACTACCTTACTTTGTTAAACAAGGCTCAGGACATTTTGCAGTAGTTACAAGTTTAGTAGGAAAGTTTGGTTCACCCTATCGTTCGGGATATTCAGCTTCTAAACATGCGCTGCATGGATATTTCGATAGCCTGAGGGCTGAACATGCAAAAGACAATTTAAATGTTACATTGATTTGCCCCGGTTATGTAATTACCAATGTTTCTATAAATGCCTTAACAGCCGATGGCAGCTCGCAAAAAACTATGGATAATGCCACCGCCAATGGCATTACTGCCGAACATGCCGCTTCAGCAATTATTAAAGCGATTAACAAGAAAAAACTGGAAGTATATATTGGCAAGAAAGAAATTTATGCCGTGTATTTAAAACGTTTTCTGCCTGATTTATTCGCAAAAATTTTAGCAAAAGCCAAGGTTACTTAATGTACTGAATACAGTTGAATCCTTATTTTTCCAGCTCATCTTTTTTGCATTCTTCATCGGCTTTTTTGCCACAAACAGAACACTCGCCTACCGCGTTTTTCAGCAAAGGGTTATTTGAAGCGCAAGTGCCTCTGAATTCACCGTTTTTTACGAAGATTACTCGTGTGGCAATCATGGCAAAAGCAATGCCCATAATTAGTATTGTCAATAAAACCGTGTTTAAAAGCATCTTCTTATCTTTAATTCCAATACTGCTGTAACCGTTGGCAAGCAGTTTTGGTTTATAAACTTCAGCAAAAATGCAAAATAAAACAGAGAGTTTCGCCCGCCTACTGAATATCATGGACGATTTACGTGAGCAATGCCCGTGGGATAAAAAACAAACAATAGAATCGTTGCGTATATTAACTATTGAAGAAACCTATGAACTGGTTGATGCCATAGATACCAAAGACATGAAAAGCCTGAAAGAAGAACTGGGCGACTTAATGCTGCACTTGGTTTTTTATGCGAAAATCGCTTCTGAAACCAATGAGTTTGACATAGCCGATGTGCTGAATACCGTGAGTGATAAACTGATTGCACGACACCCGCATATATATGGCGATGTGAAGGTTTCGGGCGAAGAAGAGGTGAAAGCCAACTGGGAAAAACTGAAACTGAAAGAAGGTAAAAAATCTATTTTACAAGGCGTACCCAAATCATTGCCCGCCATTGTAAAAGCATTGCGCATTCAGGATAAAGCCAAGCAAGTGGGTTTTGAATGGGAAAATATTGAGCAGGTATATGAAAAGGTAACTGAAGAACTGGAAGAATTAAATGAAGTTGTGGCTACTCAAAACCAGGAAAAAATTGAAGAAGAATTTGGCGACTTGTTATTTGCCTTGATTAACTATTCGCGCTTCTTAAAAGTTGACCCTGAAGCGGCTTTAGAGAAATGCAATAAAAAGTTTATTAACCGTTTTCAATACATAGAAGAGCAGGCACAGAAATTGAACAAGCCACTCGGTGAAATGACTTTAACCGAAATGGATGGCTACTGGAACGATGCCAAAAAAATAATTCAAAAATCTTAAACTCATAATCGCTTTTGGATAAGATTCTGAAATATGCCATTACCTTTTTTTCATTAGGCATGTTGCTATTGCTTATTGGGGCAGGCGGCAGCGATTATTTCAGAATATATGACCTGACCCACGATAAAAACAAGCTGCAAAACAAGCTCAATGAAGTAGATGCGGCTTTTAAAAACATAACCAGCGACACTGTAATACTCAACGACATTATAAGCAACGGCTTTGCTACGGGCTATTTTGAAAAGCTGAATGAATTGCCCTTTGGCTATGTGGTGTATAAAGACAATCAGCTTTATTTCTGGAATAAAAACAATATCATTCCGCCCACCAATATCTCACTTTCGCTGGCCGATGGCAACAGCGCTTCAAAGTTTTTAAACGGCTATTACTATATCAATAAAAAAACGGTGTTCATCGGGCAGCACGGCTATTCGCTACTGGGTGTTTACCTGCTGAAAAATAATTTTAAGACACAGAATAAGTATCTGCAAAATGAATTGAATGCCGAACTGAAGCTGCCCAAATTTCTGGCTATTTCGTTTGACTCTATGACACTGGCCGCGCCTTTTAAAAATGAAGAAGGAAGAAATATTTTCTATCTGGGAAAAGATATTTTTGAATACAACAATACACCCGACCCGTTGCTGACAAAGCTGTTTATTGGTGGCGGTATTTTAATACTGTTGTCTGTTGCCATATTTACCTACTATATTCTGGCAGTGCTCAACTTTACTTATTCTTTCATCTTTTTGGCTTCGGGTTTATTTATAATAAGATTAACAGGCATCTACTTTAATTTTCCTTTTGAACTGTCTAAGCTCGATATTTTTAATCCTATTTATTTCGCTTCGTCAGCCATTAATAAATCTTTGGGCGATTTATTGTTAAACATTTTTTCGGTAGTAACGCTTTGTTATTACTTTTTCAGATACGCGCCCAATAATTTATTCCGAAACGTATTGCAACAATACCACAAATTATTTCTGTTCACATTCTACTCTTTAGCGCTTATTGGCAGCTATGCCATTGGCGGGTTGTTTAAAAGCTTGCTTACCAACTCTAATATTCCTTTCAACTTAAATAATTTTCTCGACCTGAATTTATACAGTGTACTGGGCATTATTGCATTGACCGGTGCATTGTTTGCTTATGCTATTGTGTTGTTGAAAGTAGTAGTCATCATTGTTCAGCACAATAAAAAATACATCCACTTCCCTGCTCTGGCTCTATCAGTTTTACTGTCTGTGGCATTTTTGTTATGGCAGCAAGAAGATATCGTTTTGTTTATAGGTGTTGTGTGGACTGTTTTCTTCCTGCTGTTCTTAAACGACTTTAAGAAACAATATGCATCGGGCATTCCATTCACTTCTTTAATGATGGTTATCACCTTTTTTTCGGTGTTTAGCGCCATTCATATTTACAAGAACAACAACGCCATGGAAGAACAGCGAAAGCTTTCTTTCGCCAGAAACATTGCTCAATCTGACGACCCCGTAACGGAATATTTATTCATAGATATTCAGCAAAAAATTATTGCCGATAAAACCATAAAAAACTATTTCCTGAAACCTTTTATCTCTAAAAAAGATATTATCGAAAGGCTGAAAAGTATCTACTTTGAAGGGTATCTGAGCAAGTACGAAACCAAGATTTATTTCATGAACAGCGAAGGCGGCATGTTGCTTTCTGACGACAAAGACATACTGAATTTGCTGAATAACGAGCTGCTTGAAAACGCCCGCGAAACCAATGCCGAAAACCTGTTTTTTATTCCGCGCAACAATGGCAGCTATTCTTATTTATCAAACATCGCGGTTACCGATGGCAGTAAATACATAGGCTCTATAGTTATTCTTTTAAACCCCAAGGTGTTTTATAAAAGCAATTTGTATCCTGAGCTGTTGCTCGAAGACCATATTAAGCCCACCGGAAGATTTGAATCGTTCAGCTTTGCGGAATATGCCGGAAACCGCCTGCTGAACAAAAGCGGCAATTACCCTTACAACTTTAAATTTGATATTACCGACAGCCTCACCGGTGAATACACCATGCTGAAAGATGATAATCTGAACCATATCATTTTTCAGAGCGATGATGGTAAAAAAGTAGTGATTACCGCTGCTGAAAAAACAT
>CAYSGX010000099.1:4377-9524 GCA_964430605.1 uncultured Chitinophagaceae bacterium | reverse complement strand
CCAGTTGTAACACCAGAGTTGCTTCTTCCAGCGGCTCTCCCGAAACGGCTTGTTCTGCTTTGCGCTCTTCAGTAACTACAGGCGCAGTGAAATACTCTTTGTGGATTTTATTTTTCTCAATATTTAATGATATCAACGCTTCATCAATCAGCAACATTAATCCCGATGGCCCGCAGATATAATAATCTACCGTATTCACTTCCGAAGACAAATTGTTTTTCAGAATTGTGGCTATTTTACCCGCATCTAACCTGCCACTGGTGGCATTGGCATAACTGCCTTCATCTACATTATGAATAATATTCAGCTTGGAACCATATTGTTGTTGCAGATTTTCTAAGGCTGTTTTGAACATAATAGAGGGCTCATTTCTATTGGCATAAAACAAGGTGATTTTGCTTTCACTTTCTACATGCAATATACTTTTCAGAATAGCCATTAAAGGAGTAATACCACTGCCACCGCCTAACAAAACATAATGGTGTTTGTTGCCCACATTAGCAACATGAGTAAAGTTGCCCATTGGCTCCATTACTTGTAATACATCACCGGCTTTCACCTGATCGTTCATATAATTTGAAACTAATCCGCCCTGCACCTTTTTCACACCAATAGCCGGTTGCCCATCGGTAAAAGGGCTGGTGCATATAGAATAAGCCCTGCGTTGCTTCACGCCATTTATCAACACTTCAAAAGTTAAATATTGTCCGGGCGTATATTTGTAATTTTCTTTCAGCGAATCGGGAATATCGAAATAAATAGCCTTGGCATCGCTGGTTAAAGTTTCTATCCGTGCTACTTTAATTTCATGAAATCTTGACATGTGTATATTTGTTTGTTGCTATCAACTAATTTTCGTTTCAGTTGTTCTGAAAACGGCACAAAAATACAGATTGATAGTTTTATATTTCGGAAAAATAAACCCACAGTATGAAATCACCCTATTTTAAAGAAGAGCACGAGTTGTTTCGTCAAAGTGTAAGACAATTTGTTGAAAAGGAAGTATTGCCCAATATGCAGCAATGGGAAGACGCGCAAGAAATTCCCCGTGAAGTATTTACTAAAATGGGCGAGCTTGGTTTTCTGGGCATCAACTTTCCCGAAGCCTATGGCGGCAGCAATAATGATTTTTTTTACACTGTGGTATTGCTTGAAGAACTTGCCCGCAGTACCTCGGCAGGCTTGTCTGCAGCACATGGTGTGCACCAGTATATGAGTACTGCGCATCTGTTAAAAGTTGGTAGCGAAACATTAAAGCAAAAATATCTTCCGAAAGCTATCAGTGGCGAATGGATTGGCTCGCTCGCTATTTCAGAGCCCGGTGCAGGTAGCGATGTAGCCAATATCAGAACCACCGCCAGGCGCGAAGGCGATTATTACATCATTAACGGCTCGAAAACATTTATCACCAATGGCGTATATGGCAAGTATGCCACCGTTGCCGTAAAAACCAACCCCGATGCAGGCCCCGCAGGTATCTCATTAATTATGATAGATCAGGGCACGCCCGGCTTCACTACCAAGAAACTGAAAAAAATGGGCTGGCACAGCAGTGATACAGGCGAGTTGTTTTTCGACAACGTAAAAGTGCCTGCGGAAAATCTGGTGGGCGAAGAAGGAAAAGGCTTCTACTATATTATGGATAGTTTTCAGCTCGAAAGATTAGTAACCGGAATTGGGTCAGTAGCAGGTGCCGAAGCCGCCATAGAAATTACCCTGAAATATTTGCACGAAAGGCAAGCCTTTGGTAAGCCCATTGCCAGGTTCCAGACGCTACGCCACCAAATGGTAGAAATTGCTTCCGAATTAGAAGCGGTAAAACAATTAACTCATTATACGGCTTGGCTGTATGACAATAATATATTTGCCGTAAAAGAATGCAGCATGGTAAAAATGTTATCTACCGAGCTGGGCAAAAAGATTATAGATGTGTGCGTACAATGCTTTGGTGGTTATGGTTATATGGAAGAATATCCCATTGCCCGCATGTATCGAGATGCCCGTGTAGGAACCATTGTAGGCGGCACTACCGAAATTATGAAAGAGATACTTGCCAAGATAATTGTGGATAAAGCAAATTACGAATCGGCATATAATGCGCTGAAACAACAAGAAAATATATCTTTGCAACCGTCAGAAAATCAAAACATTAATTCATCAAAAACAAAAAGTACAACAATGAGCGTTCCAACAACAGCAAAAGAAATTTTATTGTCATTGCCTACTCGCTTAAAAACCGACAAAGTAGCAGGTGTTGATACCCTTTTCCACTTTAATGTAGCAGGTCCCAATGGTGGCGAGTTTAGTGTGGCTATTAAAGATGGTACCTGCACCGTAACCGAAGGACTGCAAGGCGAAGCTAAATGTGTGGTTACTACCCAAGATTCAGTGTATGAAGATGTAGAGTTGGGTAGAACTAACCCGCAAATGGCCGTAATGATGGGCAAAATTAAAATTACCAATATTGGCGAAATGATGAAATTTGCAGGATTCTTTAACAGAGTTACTGCTTAATCTCTTCGGTCTTTCCATTTTATAAAAAGTTCTGTCTTAAGGCAGAACTTTTTTGCTTAGTGCAAGAACATTTTCTTTGATACCCACTGGAACTATGCTGTGGGCTTTGTGCTGCTGGTTGCCGCTGTTTTCTTTATCTTTAAAAAATGGTGAGTTAATTCATAGTTGATAAACCATAGTCTATAGAAAAACATATTTCATCTGTAAAAAACAATTTTAAATGCCAATACTCAGTAACATTTCCACTCGTGCGCCTAAAGAATTTGATAAAGAACAACCCCATCGTCTTTTTTCAGGTGATGACAATTTCGTCTTTCAGTTTTTCACTTCGTATTTAGTTCGGCTTCGGGGGACAGTAATTAAGTGTCTTACGGACTTTGTAAAACGACTCGACAGACAAGTCATACGACTGCACCTAACTCGTATCTTGACAGAAACTTATTTTCATAAACCTTTATTCACTTAAACACAAACAACATGACAACAAAAATCAAGACGACTTTGCTGACAGCATTTTTGTTTTTCGGACTGCTGACAGGTTTGCAAGCGCAGGACAAGTATGAGTTTGCATTAATTCATTTTACAACTTCTGCTTACTATATCTCTTACAGTTCGGGACAAGTTGAAGAGTTTAAAATTAATAAAGGAGAACAGACAGATAACAACCAGACTTTAGTAATGAAAAAAGTAGAGGAACTAAATAGCAAAGGATGGGAATTGGTAGCCTTTGATAGTTATCCCACAAGTTATGTGCTTCGAAGAAAGAAATCCTAAACTTGGAGTTATGCGACAGTGAATAAGCACGGTAGCCCCCACTGGTAGTAGCTTCCGCTACTACCTAAAATGAAAAACATAGCGTCCGCTAAGAAGTTTGTATAATTTAGATGTATGGACAGAAAGATATAAAAGGCAAAACAGAGATTATTTATCAGTTTATCTTTTAAAAAGTTTTGTCAGAAAGCAATTTTTTTTGTTTTCAGCAGTTAAGTTTAATTTTGAACTATGCGGCTTTCGGAAGAGAAAAGAAATTTTATAAAGAAGTATGTAAAGGAATTAGATAATTCCGCACGGGTGTTTCTTTTCGGTTCACGAACAGACGACAGTAAAAAAGGCGGGGACATTGACATTCTGATTGTAAGCGAAACGCCATGGAATCTGATTATGAAAAACTATTTTGAAAAATTGTTTCACCACAAATTTGGCGAGCAGAAAATAGATATAGTTCATAAAATGCCCGATGAAAAAAATGCCTTTAAAGAATATATTGCAGAACAAGCCGTAGCATTATGAGCAATGAAAAACTGAAAAATATTATCATTGAAAGTTTTCAGAATTGTGAAAAAGCAATTCAGACAATGAATAGCTCGCTGGTAATATGTGAAAAACTGAATGTTGCTACTGAAGATGAAAACGAGCAGAATCAGTTTGAGGCGTTGTCGTCAAAGTTTGCAAGGGCAAGCGATATGTACTTGCAGAAATTAGTAAAAGGCATTATGATTTATTACGATGAAGATGAGAAATTCTTCATAGACAGAATGAACAAAGCCGAAAAATTAGAAATAGTTGATGATGCCGAAAAACTGATTGATTTAAGAAAGCACAGAAACAAAATAGCCCACGAATACATTATAACAGATATTCAGCAACACTGGCAAATTACCTTCAATTATAGTAAAGACTTGCTGAAATCGTTTCATACTACAAAGCAGTTTTTGCAGCAAAAGTCAATCATTCCAAACTCCTGAACAGTGCCCGATACCGATATTAAAAGCGCCCTTCAAGGCTTAACTATTCTTGATTCCACCCCGCTGGCAGCAGCGTCCGCTTATTCGCTCTGTTATATTCGATTCTGACACCAGATTCAACAAGAAGATGTAGCAGAATTGGTTTATGCGTTGGACTAAAAAACCTTAGATGTTGATTCAATGCTAACCGCTTCCTCAAAATATTGGTGTACTTGCTTGGTGAAAATACCGGCAAGGGTGGGAGATGTACTAAACCCCATCTGTTTTTCGCAGCACTACCACGCGCTTTTTATCATTATACAATATTTTAAACTGAAGTTTTCCGGCAATGAAACTAAAAGTATTGGAGTGGTAAAAACAAACATGAGTAGGGTCTTTAGGATAATACCAGGTAGCAAAGTGTTCTATGCTTTGCCATTGCTCGGTCATGATTATGAGTAAGCCATTATCGTTGAGCAACCCTGCTATGGTGTGCAATTCTTTTTCAGGCTGAAAAAAATGCTCGAAACATTCGGTAGCAAAAATAAAATCGTATTTACTTGTGGTGCTTATTTCAGGAAAAAAGTAAGGATCGTAATCGGCACAGTGGAAACCTTTTTGATGCAATAGTTTTGATAAAGTAGGTGTTGGTCCACAGCCATAATCTAAGCCTTGCATTTCAGCATTCAAAAAAGGCAATGCAGGCTGAATAGCTTTATTTAAGAAAGCTACATAGCCCGCATCTTCAATACTGTTTTGATGAAATTGATAACGGTTTTTTTCTGCTTCGGAAGAAAGATAAAATATGGGCGGAACAAATATTAAACCGCAATTGTCGCAATAAAAATATTGCCTTATATCGGCACCTTTTACAGGCAAGTTATTTTCGGTATTTCTGCAAAGCGGGCA
>CAYSGX010000099.1:0-4367 GCA_964430605.1 uncultured Chitinophagaceae bacterium | reverse complement strand
TTAGGCATAAGCAAACTGAATGCTAATGTAATTGAATTATGGATTAGCTGCCCATTGTGTTATAACCATAAAATTATAACCCCATAGAAACATAAATTTGGTATAATGTGAGATTGTTACTAACAAGTGTTCGAAACACGAAAATTCGATTCTTTTCTTTGCGGACTTTAGTCCGCTTTTAAAAATAAAAAGTCCTTTTGTCAAAAAAAGCAGCGGGTTTTAACCCGTTGCAAAAGAGCAAATTCAAGGTTTCGAACACTTTTGATTGTCACTGTCCCTAAATAGTCCAAGAAACATATTGACACATAGAAAAATGTGTCCTAACTGTAGGAAAGCTTTCGGGAGCATTATACATAGTTACTTTGGCCTGAATTGTAATTCAAATTGGTATAACTTTGCCACGATTTTAAAGATATGATAAGAGTTTTAGTTACGGGAGGCACTTTTGATAAAGAATATGATGAAATAAATGGCCGTCTGTATTTTAAGCAAACCCACCTGCCTGAATTATTCAATTTCGGAAGATGCTCTTTGGATATTTCTATCAGAACCCTGATGATGGTAGATAGCTTGGAGATGACCGAAGAAGATCGCGAGATTATTATCAGGGCATGCAAGCGTTGCAAAGAAGAGTGTGTTGTAATTACACACGGCACCGATACGATGGTTAAAACGGCTCAAATTCTTCAATCGCACAAAATAAATAAAACCATTGTTTTAACAGGCGCTATGATTCCGATTAAATTTGGTTCGTCTGACGGGTTCTTTAATTTAGGCAGTGCATTGGCTTTTGCTCAAACTCTGCCACATGGCGTTTATATTGCCATGAACGGAAAATATTTTAATGCCAATAATGTTGTGAAAAATAAGAAAACAGGATTTTTTGAAGAACGAAATGGATAATCTACAACAGTATTTGCGACCCGGAAAATTTACCGATTCCACACATCCCGATATAATTGCTTTTGCAAAAGAAACAACAGGCAATGAAACGAATCAAACAGAACAGGCGAAATTATTGTACTTAGCCGTAAGAGATAAATTTCCTTACAACTACTACAATATAGTTTTAACTGAAGATGCCATGAAAGCCAGCAGCTTGCTTAAAAAGGGCAGCGGCTATTGTGTAGAAAAGGCAAACCTGCTTGGGGCAGCGGCCCGAAGCATTGGTATTCCGGCACGCTTTGGCTTTGCAGATGTAATTAATCATTTAGGAGCCGATAAGTTGCGCGATATTTTGCGTACCGATGTTTTTGCTTTTCACGGTTATACCGAATTGTTTCTGGAAGGCAAATGGGTAAAAGCTACCCCAGCTTTCAATAAATCGTTGTGCGATAAATTGGGCGTTAACGTTCTTGAGTTTAACGGTTTGGAAGATTCTGTTTTTCAGGAATATGACGATGGCATTCACTTTATGGAATACATCCACTTTCACGGAACTTTCGATGATATTCCATTGGAATATTTTATAGAAACATTGCGTAAGCATTACCCTCATTTATTTGCCGATACTACCCGGGAGAAAGGGATGGAATCTTTTTTCTTCAAGCTGAATTAAGTAAAAGCATATGATAATGGTAAATTCAGAAGTTAAAAACATTGTATTGTTACATGGCGCATTAGGCACAAAAAATGATTTATTGCCTTTGAAGAATATACTTGCGTCTCAGTATAATGTTTTTTCATTTAACTTTTCGGGACATGGTGATAACGCTCAACATGAAAAAGATTTTTCTATAGAGCAATTTACTGAAGGCCTTAGTGCTTTTATAAATGAAAACAATATTAAAAAGGCTTCATTATTTGGGTACAGCATGGGCGGTTATGTGGCTTTAAATTATGCGCTCACTAATGCCGATAAGGTAGCAAAAGTATTTACGCTTGGAACAAAATTCGATTGGAATCTTGAATTTGCTGCCAAACAAGCCAAATTTTTAAATGCTGAAAAATTACAGGAAAAAGTGCCTGCCTTTGCCACTTACTTAGAGTCTAAACATGCACCGAACGATTGGAAAGCGGTAGTCGCTAAAACGGCCGGCATGATGTTGCGTTTAGGAGAAAACCCGTTGTTGAATGAAAATACATTACCTCAAATAAATGTACCTGTGGCAATAACTATTGGCGATGCAGATGATATGGTAACATCAGTTGAAAGTGAAGCAGTGGTGAATATATTACCGCAAGCGACATTTATCGTTATTAAAAACACCCCGCATCCTGTTGAAAAAGTAAATCATATACTAATTGCCGAAACTTTGCTGTCGTTTTTAGCGCAATAAAAAAGGCTGCGAGTTTTGTTTAGAAACATTGCAGCCTTCTGAATATTCTTTGCGAACTGAATTATTGCACCATTATTTTTCTGGTTAAAGATTCATTGGCGGAAGCGATTCTTACCAGATACAATCCTTTAGATAAGTTATTCATGCTAATGGTTTCTTTATAAATGCCCATGAAATTTTCTTGTGAATCCATATAAACTTCCCTTCCCGAAAAATCTAACACCTGAACAGTAAAATTATCGGCTTTCGGCACTGAAAATTCAATGTTTATTTTAGTATTGGCATCAACGGGGTTAGGATATATTTTTAATGCGGAAATGCTCTTGTTTTCCTCTGCTACATTTGTAGCGCCATTGCTGTCTCTGAAAGAACTGCACCCGTTGGCATCTGTAATGGTAACCCAATAGTAATTACCACCCGGAACCGAAACGCTGGTACCTGTAACACCATTATTCCACAAATATGTATAAGGGGGTGTGCCTCCGCTTGGAACAGCAGTAACAACAGAACCGTTTTGTGCAAATGAAATACCAATGGAAGCAGGATTTACAATATCTACATCAATAGAAATTTCATTATTATCTGCATCATATACTGTAGCTGCATAATTGCCCGGTGTTAAATTGGTAATGGCGGTTGTAGTTTGCGTATTATTCCAAAAGTAAGTGTAAGGGGGAGTGCCGCCAATGGCATTAAATGAAATAGCGCCATCGTTTTTACCATTGCAGGTAATTTTATCTACCAAAATGCCCGGTAATAAATCTGAAGGCGAATTTGCAGTAAAAGCATATTCATCGGAAAAAGGAGCGCAAGTATTAGCGCCATTAAACGGCTGCACTCTCCAGCGATAGCGGAAGCCCGGAGTAAGATTATCTAAAAACGCGGTAGTGTCGGTAGTAATAAATTCAAACGATGTAACATTAGGATTGGTATATCTTGTGCCGGTAACAAAATAATGTGTAGCATTAAAAACGCTGTTCCATTTCAACTGCACATAGTTTGAAGGTACTATTGCTTCGGGGCCGGGTAAAAGTAATTCGGTAAAGTTGCCAATAGTAGTATCCGGTGTAGGATGGTTTAATAAGAATGCTCTCCTGTCATTCAAATACTCAATCATCGCGTCAATTTGCTCAGGGCTGAATTTGTTTTGGCAATTATCATTGGCATAAGACATGAATAATGAGCCATCGGGATTATAAGCATCGCCATTAAAATCAGTTTTAGTGCCACCATAAGGGCAAATCCACCTGTCTGAAAGAAAATCAGCGGGAGTATCACAGAAACCATCCCCTCTGAATGAGCAATTGCTACCATTTACTCTTTCATCATTAGCTGTAGCGTTTGCACTTGGAGATCTGCTTTCCCAACCACTAAAAGTATGTGGCAAAGAAAAATAATGGCCCAGTTCATGGGCTACAGTAGAGTTATTAATGCCGCCACAGCTTTTTCTGATAGCAATAAAAGGGCCTGCATTACCAAATCCCTGATAGTATCCGCAAGCGCCCGAAGGGTCTTCAACGAAATACATATTTACGGCAGCGGGGTCGCTGTTAGCGCCTACTATGCTGCCCACACCACCCTGGTGTTCATACAAAGCGGAATTGTTTATGTAGTTAATTTCTCCATAAATATAAAAGTGAAAACCAACCTGCGCATATTGTTGATTCACCACACAAAAGGTATTTAGTAAAAATCTTGGACGGTAATAACCGTTACCGTTATTGTCGCCAACAATATGAACTTTCACCGGAATATAGTAGAAGTTATTAGCTCTGCTGACTTTTAAAGTGCCAAATGGATTTGTCTTGTAATTGCGCAACCACTCCAGTTGTTCAGCGGGCATTACAGTAGCGCAGGGTTCTTGAGCAAAAGTATTAAACGATAAAAAAGAAAGAACAATAAAAAGTAAATTTTTCATTAAATTATTTTTTAAGGGAAACGAAAATATTGATTTAAATGTGGTTATACAAATACAAAATTCAATTATGCCTAACATAAATTTTATCTACTTTTGTTCACTAAATTTTAAAAATTTACATAATTATGAAAGTATCAGTAATTGGTGCCGGTGCTGTGGGCGCAACAACA
>CAYSGX010000098.1:7079-9557 GCA_964430605.1 uncultured Chitinophagaceae bacterium | reverse complement strand
TATCAATTTCATGAGGCGTATTGTATTTTACCAGATAAAATTTCTCCAATGCCTTTTGAACATGCTCTTTTCCATATAACGGTTCGAGCAACGGCTTGCCTTGCTTTTGCCTTTTTTTATTCAGAAAATAAACATCGTATTCTTGAATATGGGCTGAATCGAGCAGCATAATTTCGCACAAATCATAAGTAGCAGGTGTGGCAAATATTTTTCCCCGGAAACCATCTTTTACCAATTTGGGAATTAAGCCTGAATGGTCGATATGGGCATGTGAAAGTATCAGGAAATCAATTTTCTTAGGCTCAAAACCCCAGTTTCGGTTTAATGCGTCAGCATCAACACCCTGCCCCTGAAACATGCCGCAATCGAGCAGAATAGTTCTGCCGTCTTCTAAAGTAATTAAGTGTTTGCTGCCTGTTACGGTTTGTGCTGCGCCATGAAAAGCAATCTTCATTTTTGAATAGTTGTTGTACTCAAAAATACTTTTTTAAAACTGCATTGAAGCAAAGATGTTATTTCCTAAAACTATTTCAGGCTAATAATTTTTTCTAATTCGCTTTTGCCGTTAGAGAGTTTCACTATATAGTTTCCTTTTACTAAGGCTTCAGGCCTCCAGGTAAACTCTTGCTTACCCGATAATGATTTTTGATTTACAATACGTGCTACAATTGAACCATTCATATCGTAAATGGCTACAGTAATCTGCTGTTCCTTTTGCAAATGAAATTCAATATTCATTTCATCTACAACAGGATTGGGATATACCATAAAATATTTGGTAAACAATTGTTGTGATTCAACTGAATTAACCGAGCGTTTTTCAATTATAAATTCATCTTTTACTAAGCCATCTTTATCAAAATATTTCGCGTGCAATTCAGTGTTGGTTACATCAATAGCCATAGATCCATATTCATCCTGAAAAGCATTGCAATATACAGGGTGGTTTAACGGCTGCCCACTGGTATTAGTACCCGAATTGCCCACAATGCAATAAATGGTGCCTTCATTAATATTGTCGCCATCTACATATTTTACATAGCGTTCTCCATTAGCAGGGTTTCCGCATGAGGCATCTACAAGGTGGACATTAGGGTCGAAAGTAGAAGCCACGCCTTTATGCCCTTTAATTAAAAAAGACCTTTCATAATTGTGGCTATGACCATTCAACACCAAATCTACCCCATGTTGCTCCAATATGGGATTAATATTGTTACGCATCATCACCATATTACTGGTATTGTCTGAATCGTGAGAACCTTTAGAATAAGGCGGTTGATGCCAGTAGGCAATAACCCATTTTTTAGTATTGGCCGCCAAATCGGCTTTCAGCCAATTGGTCATAGCTGTATTGTCCGATAAAATCCACGGAACCCATTCAGAGTTTAACGATATGAAATGAATATTTCCGTAATCAAAAGAATAATAGCCCTCTTCATTGCTGGCAACGCCACCTGCTTCGCCATTTTTAGGCAGCGATAAAATTCTGTAGTAAGGGCCATCGTGGTTAACAAAGCTCACCGATTTATAGTCATGATTTCCCGGACAAGGCCAAGCCACTGTGTTTCTCAATATTTCAGGATACACTTCAAATACATTGGTTTGAAACTCGCTGTCTTTACCATCGCCATAAGCATTATCGCCCAGCCACAACCACACATCGGTATGCTTGCCATTTTTCTGAGTATTCAGATAAGTATTTTTCACATCCCATTGCGGCTGGTTGTTTCTGCCGAAATCGCCAATAGCCCAAATATGTATGGGCTTATCGTAACTGGCAGCCGGTGAGGTAACAAAATAGAAAGATGTATCCGCAGGACTGGAGAGTGTGCTGCTTCCCGATACAATGCTGTAAAAATATTTTGTATTCGGAAGCAGGTTAGCGACCGTAAGTTCATGTTCAGTAGTAACACTTGTATTCACCACCGATTGACTTAAATTATTGGGTGTAGTTCCATAATTTACCCTGCCTGCAGCAGCAATATCGGTTCGCCAACGAACAATCATGCTTTCGGGAGTGCCCGTTTGCAAATATGGCCCGCGGATAAGTTGAGTAGTTTGCGCAAATGATATTTGGCAGAAAAGGATTAGTGCCGCTAAAGCGTAAAAAAGATTTCTCATCTGAACGTATATTATAAGTGTAAAAGTCTTCTTTCAATGTAAAGTAGTTGCTATTGCAGTGTTAAATATATGCAAACTATATTCTCAGCATATAAATATGCGGTATATCATCTTCCGGATAATGACGACCCAACCTCCATCTGCCAACTCACACCAAATAAGGAATCAGCGCTTTCCGCTCTTTAGGGTAACCGGCAAACTTATTCAAATACCATTTATGATTGGTGAGGGCGCGAGGGGCCAGATTGGCAAAAGTCCACACGGCAAACGAAAGTGCAGGCAACGACCACACTGCCAGCGCGAAGCCTGCCCACTCTATAATTTCACCAAAATGATTGGGTGCGGAAATGTATTTAT
>CAYSGX010000098.1:5607-7069 GCA_964430605.1 uncultured Chitinophagaceae bacterium | reverse complement strand
CGGTATCTTATAACCCGTTTCGCCCGGCTTTCTCAGCTTCAGCAAAATATTATCTGACTGAATATTAATGATAAAGCCCGTGAAGAATAATATAATACCTGCCATAAAATTCCATTGCAGCCAATAATCTTCGGCATAAAAAGGCTGAACGCTGCCCAAGAAATAGCCATTGATGCTGCCATTAATAAGATTGAAGAAAACAGCATTGAGCGCAATGGTTAAAGGCATCTTTTTGTTTTTATTGGGGTAGCGCAACGGAAAAACAATACTTCTGTTAACATAATGCATCAGCCACAGGCACATAAACAGATAATTAATATTTCCTTTTGGCTCACCGCTCATAAAAAAAGCAATCAGGAAACAAACGGGCGAAGGCAGCTCCATAATAATCCAGCCCAGCGTATTATTAATCATCATGCCCCACCCTTCGCTGATGTGGCGGCCATAGGGCGCGGTAATTTTAAGCAACACAGGAATAAGCAGTATGGCAAAAATAGTCCAGCCTGTTACGAAGTAGTTAAAGATCATAGTATCATCTTATTTATGTGCGACAATGATAAGGCGTTCGACATTTTTGGTTTCATAAGGTTCAAGATTATAGTTGCCAAACACTGTTTTAATCTTCAGCCCCGCTTTTTCAAAATAATGCTGAAAGTGTTGCAAGGTTAGTGCCTGCACTTTTTCAGAAAAATGATGTTGCGCCCCGTTATCGGTTACCACTATTTCTTTCACAATAAAACCATCTTTCAAAAATTTCTTCACCTGAAATTTGATTCCTTTTTTCTCAATCTCCACTTCGGCAGGCAAGCCTTCAACAGCCTTGTGTACGTTCATGAAATCTATTACCGCTACCCCATTCCGGTTCAGCCCTTTGCAGATAGATTTCAGGGTTTTGATATTATCGGTTTCGCTGTCGAAATAGCCAAAGCTGGTAAAGAAATTAAAGATGTAATCGAAATAGTTGACGCGATAAACCTGCCGCATATCGTGGGTATAAAAGTGCAATTTTTCGTGCTGAAATTTATTAGCTTCCCTGATGCTTCTTTCCGATAAATCTACACCCGTAACATCAAAACCTTTAGAAGCCAGATACACCGCGTGCCGCCCTTTTCCGCAGGCTAAATCTAATATGCGGGCATCGGGTTGCGGCTGTAAATTTTTTAATAAATTGTTTATAAAGCCTTGTGCCTCAATTTCATTGCGGTTATCATACAACACATGATAATAGGGCGAGTTAAACCAGTCTTTAAACCAAGGGGTTGTTCGTATTTTATCCACAATCGGTATTTTCAGGTATTAGTTTGCAGGTGATATCCTAAATTTGCAATCCCAAAATTACAGCAAGTTGACGTTAATTAAATCTATTTCAGGAATAAGAGGTACTATAGGCGGAAAACCGGGAGAAAATCTGACACCCGTTGATGTGGTGAAATTTACTGCCGCATACGGCACATTCATTAAA
>CAYSGX010000098.1:0-5597 GCA_964430605.1 uncultured Chitinophagaceae bacterium | reverse complement strand
GATTTAGATTTATCTACCACCCCCACGGTAGAAATTGCCGTTACCGAAGAAAATGCGGCAGGTGGCATTATACTCACCGCAAGCCACAATCCTAAACAGTGGAACGCTTTGAAACTGTTGAACCAGAAGGGCGAATTCATTTCGGCAAAACACGGGCAGGAAGTATTAGACCTTGCCGCGAAAGAAGATTTTGATTTTGTAGAAGTAACTAAGCTGGGCAGCTATGTTTTAAAAGAAGGTTATTTCGATATACATATTCAGAAAATATTAGACCTGCCATTGGTAGATGTAAAAGCAATTGAAGCCGCCAATTTTAAAGTGGTGATAGATTGCGTTAATTCTACCGGAGGCTTGGTGTTGCCACAGTTGCTCAAGGCGCTGGGGGTAAAAGAAGTGGTAGAGTTATTCTGCGAGCCTAACGGCAACTTTCCCCATAACCCTGAGCCTTTAGCCGAAAACTTAGGCGAGTTAAGCTCGCAGGTAAAGCGCGGCAAAGCACACTTGGGTATTGCCGTTGACCCTGATGTAGATAGATTGGTGTTAATGAGCGAAGATGGCAACCTTTTCGGTGAAGAATACACCCTCGTGGCGGTTGCCGATTATATTCTGAAAAATAAAAAAGGCAATACCGTTTCAAACTTATCTTCTACCCGTGCTTTAAAAGATATTACCGAAAAAGCGGGTGCCCAATATTTTGGCGCTGCCGTGGGCGAGGTAAATGTGGTAGAAAAGATGAAAGAAGTAGAAGCCGTAATTGGTGGCGAAGGCAATGGCGGCATCATCTATCCCGAACTGCATTATGGCCGCGATGCCTTGGTGGGCATCGCATTGTTCCTGTCGCATTTGGCTAAGTATGGCAAAAACATTTCTATACTCAGAAGCGCCTATCCCGATTACCAAATCGTGAAAAACAAGATTGAATTAACACCCGAAGTAGATGTTGACCTGGTGCTGAAAAAAATTCAGCAAAAATATAAAAAGCAGCCCCACACCACTATAGATGGCGTACGCATTGAGTTTGACGATAACTGGGTGCATCTCAGGAAATCTAATACCGAGCCTATTATTCGCGTAATTGCCGAAAGTACTTCAGAAACTATGGCCAACAATATCGCCAACAAAATCATGAGCGATATTAAGGCAATAACCAATGGCGATTAGCAGAAAACCATTTTTCACAAGTGGAACCCTTTCCGTGACCGGTAGAAAATCATTTTTCACAGGTAGGAAATCATTTTTGACTAATAGAAAATCATTTTCACCGATGGAGAACCATTTTTGACTGGTGAAACTTCTTTCGTGACTAATGGAAAAACATTTTTGACTGGTAGAAAATCATTTCTTACAGGTAAGAAATCATTTTGACCAATGGAAAACCATTTTCGACTGGTGAAACTTCTTCCATGACCAATAGAAAAGCGTTTTTCACAGGTAGGAAATCATTTTTGACTAATGGAAAATCATTTTTCACAGGTAGAAAACCATTTTCGACCAATGGAAAATCATTTTTGACTGGTAAAACTTCTTCCGTAACCAATAGAAAAGCGTTTTTCACAGGTAGGAAATCATTTTGACTAATGGAAAAACATTTTTCACTGGTAAAAATCCTTCCGTGAGTAATGGAAAAGCATTTTTCACTGGTGGAACTGCTTAATCAACCCCACCAGCTTGGTTACCATTGCTTCAGAAATATCTAAATGCGTTACAAAGCGTATGGTATTTTTTCCAACGGCATGATACAAAACTTTGTTATCGTTCAGCATATTCATAAAGCGGGCAGCCGCATCGCCCTCATGCAGTTCAAAAATGATAATATTGGTATCAACGGGCAATATATTTTTCACGGCTTGGTTTTGCCGCAACGCCTCTCCTATTCTTTGGGCGTTAAGGTTATCTTCTTTCAGCCTTGCGATATTATTTTTCAGCGCGAACAAACCGCCCGCGGCTATAATGCCCGCTTGCCTCATGCCGCCCCCAAAAACTTTTCTTACCCTGCGGGCTTCTTTTATCAATGCTTTATTGCCCAATAGCAACGAGCCTACAGGCGCGCCCAACCCTTTCGACAGGCATATAGAAATGGAATCGAAGATTTCGCCATATTGCTGTGGCGTGTCGTTGGTTACTGCCAAAGCATTAAATAATCGCGCCCCATCTAAATGAAAAGCCAGTTGATGCCGGTGGCACACTGCCGAAACAGCTTTTAACTGCTCAATGGTGTAATAAGAACCACCACCTCTGTTACAAGTATTTTCGGCACACACCAGGCTTGTTTTAGGAAAATGAATATTTTCCGCATTGATATTTTCGAGCACCTGCTCGGCCGTAAACCTGCCCCGGTCGCCCTTCAGCAGCCTCACCGATGCTGCCGAGTTGAACGCGATGCCACCCGCTTCGTAGAAATATATGTGTGCACCTTCTTCGCAAATTACTTCATCCATAGGACGGGTGTGCAGCTTAATGGCAATCTGGTTGGTCATAGTGCCCGATGGGCAATAGATGGCGGCTTCCATGCCAAACATCGCAGCGGCATAAGCTTCTAATTCGTTTACCGTGGGATCATCGCCAAACACATCATCGCCCACAGACGCCTGTATCATAAATGCCAGCATTTCTTTAGAAGGCTTGGTAACGGTATCGCTTCTTAAATCTATCATCGCAAGGTTGTTTTTCAATCAAAGTTCTGTGAAAATAGAAAGATAACAGACAATTTGTTACACACCCTTTTATTGCCGGTACTATTTCCTTTTGAAAAATGTTTTTATATTCGGAACAACTAAAACAAACAACCATGAAAAAAAACTTTTTATTCTTTCTTTTAGGTATTACACTGTTATCAGTATCAAGTTGTAAAAAAGATAATGATGATAAAGATGATGATGACGAGACTCCTATCAGCACACCGCAAGATCCTGTAACAGATATTGATGGTAACGTTTATAAGGTCGTTAAAATTGGCGATCAGATATGGATGGCGGAAAACTTAAAAGCTACCCGTTACAACAACGGTGATTCCATAAATATATATGCAGACAATACTCCCTGGAAAAGTGCGACAGACGGTGCTGCCTGCTATTTTGATAATAATGTAGCTATGAGAGATACTTTTGGCATGTTGTATAATTATCACGCGTTAACCGGCTCAAGAAATCCTTGCCCCACAGGTTGGAGAGTTTCTACTGCACAAGATTGGCTTACCTTAATTGAAACAATGGGCGGGATAGCTGTTGCCGGACAAAAATTAAAATCGGACAATCGCTGGGATGAAGAAGACGGCTCAAACTCTAATACCGTTGGGTTTAACGCTTATCCCGCAGGGCGCAGAGACCAAAATGGCGGGTTTTCTCATTTAGGAAGGAATGCCAATTTTTGGACTACTGAAAATTTAGATAATGAAAAGGCATGGATATACAGATTGGGTAAAACCGTAGCTGAGGTTTTTAGTGAGTTTGAAGTAAAACTTTACGGATACTCATGCCGATGTGTTAAAAACTAATATCGTAATAATGAAAACAACAAAGCCTTTCAGTAAAAACTGAAAGGCTTTGTTATGTTGGCTCATCTTTGTTAATGCTTTGCGTTAATCAGGGTATTATTTTAACAATACCTCTTATTGATACATGTTTATCGTGAAATAAACCTGAATCTAATTTCCCATACGAAATATAAACAAACCCTCCTTTCTCCAGTATTTTCATACTATTAACTATGGCGGTGTCAGTTATCGGATACTTTAACTCAACCCAATTATCACTCTGATTCTCAGTTTCAAAGTATATCAAAACTTCCGACATCCTAATCTCATTTCTATCATTATTAAACTTAAATCCCTCTTTCACTTTATCAGTAAACTCTTTAAACTTCACTTCCTTAAAATCAAAACAATATCTTATAAAATCTATTTTGTCTTCTATAGAAGTGATTATTATTTCAGTTATTGGGTCTATAACGCTGATCGTATCTACCCATCCTTTTATAGATATTTTTTGCGTATCACAATCTCTTTCTAATTTTCTGTTCACAAATACCGAATCAACCACTATTTCCAGATTATACCCATCTCTGTCATCTCTGTATCGTGCAACTGTATCTCCCGGCATGAAAACACTGTTGGCAACCTTATCCTGTATTCTTTCAAACGTCAACCTATCTACATACTCAATTATTTCTCTCGCTATCCAACCCGAATCAATCTGTTCTTGTAACGTAAAAGCCATTTGCTCATTCCCTAATCTGAAATAATAAATATTATCGGCATTGTTTTGTGCAAACACATCCCCCGCCATCATCATCACCACCCATAAAACAATAATCTTCACATTCATCAATATTTCTTTAACTCTTCCAAATCTTTTTTGAGCCATTCATTATCCGTACCAAGTAAAACTTGTCTGGCACTTGAATAGCTTTCATGGTGATAACTCCTGAAGAAAAGACTATCACTTTTTGCAATAGGATATCCATTTCTATCAGTAATAACATATCTTCCGTATATGCCATTAATTTTATTTTCATTAAGCGGTATTTTTATTGTCCCCATTGGTATTTTTGTCCAATCTCTTGTTGCTTGGTAATCATATATGTTTTCATGGTTAATATCAATTACACTATCTATAATCATGTAGTATCTCCTGCTGAGATGGTGATCAATATATGCGTGATACATTGACGTGTCCTTATTCAGTTTATTATAATTTGTATCGGGAAGTAGTCTGATATGAACATGTGAGCAAGTAGCCTCGCCTTGCCAGAATCCTTGTAGCGCTTCAAGTGCCCATACTATGTTGCGCTTCACATTCAGCAGCGAATAATACAGTTCGTAAAGAGAATAGGCGACATTATTACTGTCAGCATATTCAACTGGTGGGGGTTTAATCTGAAAATGCTTTTCGCCAAGATGAGTGGCTAATGTGCCATTAGTATCATTTATTACCATAAAAAAATCATTATTTAATACGGACAGATTCTTCATTGTTGTTTCATCATGATTTATATAACCTCTGTGCCAAACTGTATCTAATCTTTCTGAAAGCTGGTTTAGTTGCTTAATTAAATAATTAAATTTCTTTAATTCTTTATCAGCGTATGTTTTAAAATGAGGATATTCACTAACACCATTAAACCCTTCATAATTGGCAGCTTTGGCTATTTCATGCAGATATAAAAGAAGGTCTTCGTGTTTGGTAAACAGTTTATACTCCTCATTACAATGCTTCACAAATTTCTCCTCCTCAGGCGTAAGCCCCTGCCTGCATCCCGCAACACAAAACCACACCATCACCCATAAAATTAAAAACCGTTTTATCATAAGACTATATTTTCAAAACACCATCCAAAATTTATTTCCCACACTGGTGATAGCAACACCCACTACTACCCAAAATCCCATGAAGTGTCCACCACCACAATTCAAGATAATAAATTTCTCAGCCCCACAAAAAATCATGTTAATCCTTAAATCATGGTTCAGACAACTTAAACCAAAGCCAAAACTGATTAAAAAACAAAAAGCCTTTCAGTAAAAACTGAAAGGCTTTTTATTTAAGGGTGGAATATGGGGCTCGAACCCACGACCTCCTGAACCACAATCAGGCGCTCTA
>CAYSGX010000097.1:7453-9621 GCA_964430605.1 uncultured Chitinophagaceae bacterium | reverse complement strand
ACCGTTATTTATGCTGAACCTCAAACTTGCTACCGACCCACAGTGGGTAAACCTTGCTGAAAAAAAGCTGGAAGATATTCTTACCGACCATGCTTATTGCGAACAAAAAGCTGCTTCGGCATGTATTTCTATGATTCAGCTTTTTGCCGATAAGGAATTGCTGGTAGAAAAACTGTCACCCATTGTTTCAGAAGAGTGGAGCCATTTCAGGCTGGTCTATAAAGAGCTAAAAAAGCGCGGGTTGAAACTGGGCCTGCAACGCAAAAATTCTTACGTAAATGAAATACTGAAAATACAGCGCAAGGGCGGCAGCCTTGAAACACAACTGCTCGAAAAACTTTTAACCAGTGCCCTTATCGAAGCCCGAAGCTGCGAGCGTTTCAGGCTATTAAGCCTTGAGCTGAAAGATGAAGCGCTGCGTAATTTTTATCACACCTTTATGGTTTCTGAAGCGGGGCATTATACTTTGTTTATAGATTTGGCATATCACTATTGTGGCGAAGCAGTGGTGAAGCAACGCTGGCAGGAATATGTAGCTGCCGAAGCCGGAATATTAAGCCAAAGAGCCTTGCGCGGAGACCGTATGCATTAATTGATATACCATTTCAGATATAGCGTTTTAAGTAATACCGCAATCCCTTAAACAATGATTCATCCCGCTTTATATATAGGTAACACTGCTAACAAAGGCAGGGGCGTGTTTACCCGCGATGCCATTAAGAAAAATACTGTAATTGAAATCGCGCCTGTATTGGTGCTGCCCCCGCAAGAAAGAAAGTGGATAGATAAATCAGTTTTATACGATTATTATTTTCTTTGGGGCGATGATGATTCGTTAACAGCTATATGTTTAGGCTATGGCTCTGTTTACAATCATTCCTATAAACCCAATATTATGTATGAAGCCGATTATGCTTCAGAAAAAATAACGTTTATTACACTCAAAAATATTAAAGCAGGCGAAGAGTTGGTCATAAATTACAATTGCGACCCCGATGAGCAAAAACCCGTATGGTTTGATGCAGAGTGATTTGTAGCGCTGATGAGGCTGTCTTAAAAACCTCCAAAATAACATAGCTATTGGGGAGCCATGACACCACTCTCCCACCCGATCTTGACATCCGCTAAGTTAAGAGAACCTTCGGTATCGTCAAAGTTTTTTATTTCAGGAAAAACTACCGGCTTTTCTAAAAGCTGAAATAAAACACAACCTGCTGAATTTAGAAATCTAAATGCTGTTTAATTAAAATTTGTGAAGTAAACTTTAATTTGAAATCTTTACTTTTGCCAAAGAAAAAAACAAAACATGAAAAACTTATTTACAATTGTTGCATTAACGATTTTGTCTGCTACTTTATTTGCGCAAAAAACTACCACTGCTACAGAAGCCATTAAACTGGGTTATATAAATGTAGATTCTGTATTGGTAAAACTGAAAGATTACCCAACGCAGGTGAAAATTCTGGAAGCTTTTCAGAAACAATTAACTGCCGAGTTTGAAGTGAGAAACTTAGAGTTTGAGAATAAATACAAAGAGTTTCAGGAAAAAGAAAAATCGTTTAATGAAGAACAAAAGAAAAGTAAAATTGAAGAATTGCAAAACTTAGATCAAGAGTTAAGCAAACTGCGCCAGGATGCCAATCAAAAAATTGCTCAAAAAGAAAGAGACTTGCTTGTGCCTTTAAATGATAAAATTATTAAGGCAATTGAAATTGTCGCCAAAGCAAAGGGCTACAGCCATATTACCGACAGAAAGAATTTTTATTTTGTATCTCCATCTTTTGATGTAACCGCAACTGTAACCGAAGAAGCTAACAAACTTTAAAAGATACTCTTATCATAATTTTAAATGCCTCGCTGTTGCGGGGCATTTTTATTTATACCGCTATTTATTGCCTGTAACTTTTCTGTAAATAATGCGTAAAACACAACTCAAACAAAGGTGAAAGTTATGAAAAGCATTATTTACACATTCGTATTATTATTTGCTTTTAGCAATTGGGCTAATGCTCAACGAATTTATTGTTCTATAAAACCCATTACCGGAAAAAAAGATATTGTTTCAGTAGAAATACCAAAAGGCTGGATACAAGACCATAAAGAAAATAGCCGTATTCATGCCAATCAGGCATTAGTATTAGATGGCGAATCATTGCACAAGAACAGTG
>CAYSGX010000097.1:0-7443 GCA_964430605.1 uncultured Chitinophagaceae bacterium | reverse complement strand
AGTGGCTACATCTTTATTCAAACAATCGCGGTTGAAGAAGGCAAAACTATTGAAGAAACAATTGCACATGAAAAATTGATGTATGCGACAAGCACCGTAACAGTGAAAGAAACCACCTCAATAACAATAGATGCTAAAAAATCAACTGTAACCGCTTCTACAGTTCAAATAAGCGGAGCTGCCGATGGCGAACAACTGGTCGCGTTTATTCCTTCAAAAAACAGTGTGTTAGTAGTAACCTTATGTTCTGAAGATAAAAACTTTATTACGCAGCATACGGCAAATTTTGAAGCTTTGGTTGGGTCTTATCAACTAAATCCTATCATCAATCCGCCATCTTATGCAGAAATACAAATTGATTAATTGTTAATCTTGTAAATATTTTACAGCCCAATGAGATTCATTTCTTATTGGGCTGTTTTTTATTCTGAAATTATATACCGAAACAACTCAGGTTTTCAAAAAAATAAGCTCAGAACTTTCGGCATTAACTGAAAGTACGTTTCGTTTCCTTCGGAATCTTAACTACTTTCAGTATAAAAGCATATCGTTTGCTTTCAATACATCTCCAGCACTTCTTTCACAATAATCTTAAAATCTTTCGGATGTTGGCCATCTTTTTCTTTCAGCGCATGGCCAAGACGCACTATTACTAAATCTTTTTCGGGAATATTAATAATGTATTGCCCCAATATGCCACGCTGGTAAAATACGGGCGTTCCGTAGCTGTCGTCTATCCAGAAAGAATGGCCGTAATAAGGCTCAACAAACGGCTTACTTGCCACTGCCAAAAAACTACTGTCAAGTATCTGGCGGCCGTTAAACTTTCCGTTATTGGTCATCATAATGCCGAATCGGGCAAAATCGCGGGCATTGGTATTGAAACAACAAAAGGCAAGTTCATTGCCATTTTCATTATCAAGATGCCAGCGGGCAGTGTGTTTGGCTCCCAGTGGTTTCCATAATTTTTCTGAAGCATAATCGGCAAGTGGTTTTCCGGTGGCTTTAATTACTACCATACCCAGCCACTGTGTAGCGCCACTTTGATATTCATAATTACCCGGAGGATTGGCTGCCGGAACTTTGCTTAACATTAATGCTTGCACATCATTGCCATAATAAGTGCGAGCGGTAATATCAAAAGGATTGGTATAATGCTCATTATAATCAAGGCCTGCGGTCATGGTGCTAAGATGTCTCAGTGTAAGGCCGGCAGCATAAGCGCCTTTGATATCGGGAAAGAAATCGGTTACTTTTTGATCCCAGCTTTTAATAAAGCCATCTTGAATAGCGCATTGCGCAAGCATGGTAGTAATGCTTTTTGCCATGCTGAACGAATTGCTGAGAGACGAGTCGCTGAAACCATCCCAATATTGCTCATACACAATGCTGTCGCGATGCAGTATCAAAAAAGCAACGCTGCGGGTATCTTCCAGCGATTGCGTAAGTGCGTTGCTCAGCTTCCTTTGATTATAGCTTTCGGCAACTGCCAGGGGAATATGATTACCCGCTTTAATCTCGCGGCTGTCGAAAAAACGAATATCGGTGATGGTGGCTGTTTTTTCGCCATGCAGATAACTTGCCCAAAGACCTTTCAGCAAATAACCATTACCTGTGAACTTAGCTCCAACAGCTAATACAAATGCAATGATTAGAAGCCATTTTAAAATGTTGCGTATTATTTTCATGGGTGTGATTTATAACTATCTGTTTATCGTTGAAACCGATTTTAAAGTTTAATAGCATTGAAATCTATATGCTTCAGATAAGGGCTTGTTTTCGCAATATTAAACTCTGCCAAATCGAATGTCTTTAGTTTAATTTCTATTTCAATAATACCCGAAATATCATTCTTTAACAGAGGCAAGTTATTCTTTATGGTTTCAAATAGAATGAATACGTTTAAACCTGTATAGTTATGTACTATTTTATTTCTCAATGCTTTTATTACAATCCAATTAATATCAGAATATTTCACTTTCAGTTCTTCACTAATCTTTGTGCTTTGCTCACCAATTATTAGCGAGAAGCGACAAACAAGCATTAAAATCTTTTTGATCGTTTGAATCATAAAGTATTTCCGCAGAGGAAATGTCTTTTGTGTACAAAAAAATCTTTTCGATAGATTCAAGAATTCTTAGAAGGTACAACAAATCATTTTTAATCTGCGGTTGCATATTCTATATCTTTTGCAGCACGGAATAGTATAATAGGTTCGGCAAATTTTTTCAGCATAATATCTACTGTAATTCCCAATTTACCTTCTAACACTTCTTTGAGAAGCAGTACCTTTTTATAATCAATATCATCTTCAACTAAAATATCAATATCCTGAAATGACTCACCTCTGGCAAATGAACCGAATATGCCAATTCGTTTCAAACCAAATGACTTTAAAACCCCTTCTTCTTTAAGGAATTCTTTAAAATCGTTAATATTTTTTATTGTTCTTTTCACCTTGTAAATTTAATTTGTTACCCCAACACCTCCATCATCTTTTTCATATTATTTTCAATTGCAGGGTGTTGTTTGGTAGCTTTTTCAAAGGGCACTTCTACAATTTTTCTGTTCTGAATACCAATCATCAGGTTTCTTTTACCTGTCAGTAAAGCTTCTACAGCAGCCATGCCCATTTCGCCCGACTGAAGACGGTCTAATGCCGTAGGGTTGCCGCCACGCTGAATATGGCCGAGAATAGAAATCCTGATATCATACTCGGGCAATTGAGGCTTCACCTGTTTCACAATTTCAAATGCGCCACCTGCATCATCGCCTTCGGCAACAATTACAATACTCGATTGCTTGCCCTTGGCCCTGCCTTCTTTCAGCTTATTAACCAAATCGGCTAAATCGGTTTTGATTTCAGGAATCAAAATATCTTCCGCGCCACTCGCCAGGCCACTATGCAGGGCAATTAATCCGGCATCACGCCCCATTACTTCTACAAAAAATAACCTGTCGTGCGAATCGGCCGTATCTCTTATTTTATCAATGGCTTCAACAGCGGTATTTACCGCAGTATCAAATCCTATGGTATAATCAGTTCCGAATAAATCGTTATCGATAGTGCCGGGTGTGCCCACAAAAGCAATATCGGGAAACTCACTGTTGAATTGCAGCGCACCTTTGAAGCTGCCATCGCCACCAATTACCACTACTGCCTCTATGCCTTCTTTTTTCAGATTATTATAAGCCTGCTGGCGAAATTCTTTTTTGAAAAAACGCTCGCTCCTGGCCGATTTCAGAATAGTGCCGCCACGATGAATAATGCCACTCACCGAATGCCTTTCCATAGCAATAAAATCGCCATTAATCATGCCTTCGTAGCCTCTCATAATGCCGCACACTTCAATGCCGTGATGCAGGGCGGTGCGCACCACTGCCCTAATACAAGCGTTCATTCCCGGGGCATCGCCACCGGAAGTAAACACGCCTATTTTACGTAATTTTGAACTCATAGCTGAAATAATTTGTGAACTTTATTTAAAACCCAAGTCGCTTTCCATGAGTGAATTTACAACCGAAAATTTTAGCAAAGACTTTTTCATTTTCAATACAAAATGCCCGCAATGGCAGCAGTCATAAAGCAGGCAAATGAGCCACCAATTAATGCCTTGATGCCAAATTCTGAAAGAGTTTGGCGTTGATTGGGCGCTAATGATCCGATGCCGCCAATCTGAATACCTATTGACGCGAAATTTGAAAAACCGCACAGGGCATAAGTAGCAATGAGAATAGATTTTTCGTTAGAAAGAATACCGTTAAATTTCATGGTACCCAAAGTTCCGTAGGCAAAAAATTCATTCAGAACAGTTTTTTCTCCAATCAGTTGCCCTACCAGCATCATATCGGCAGCGGGCACACCCATTACCCAGGCAAGTGGCGAGAAAATCATCCCTAAAATAAATTGCAGGTTAAAGCCGTCATACCGCCCTTCAAATTTTGCCAATACCATATCGTTAAGCCCTGTCCACGAGCCAATCCATTCTTTGCAAATGAAATTAAACATGTACATAAATGCCGTAAAAGCCAGCAGCATAGCGCCTACATTCACCGCCAGTTTCAGCCCTTCGGTAGTGCCGTTTGATATGGCATCAAGCACATTGCTACCTACTTTTTCTTTAGTGATATTCAGTTTGGTATTCAGCTTTTCAGGCTCGGTTTCAGGATATAAAATTTTCGACATCACTATAGCTGCCGGTGCAGATAAGATTGAAGCTGTGAGTAAGTGTGTGGCAAAATATTGTCGCTGCACAGGGTCGTCTCCACCTAGGAAGCCGATATATGCAGCAAATACGCCACCGGCAATAGTTGCCATGCCTCCGCACATTAAGGTGAGTATTTCAGACTTGGTCATGGTAGCCAAATAAGGCTTTACCATCAGGGGCGCTTCTGTTTGCCCTATAAATATATTTGCTGCCGTAACCAAACTTTCCGCTCCCGACAAGCGCATGGTTTTGCTCATTACCCAGGCGATGCCCCACACAATTTTTTGCAGAATGCCCAGGTAATATAAAAAAGAAGATAAGGCTGAAAAAAATACTACCGTAGGCAATACCTGAAAGGCGAAAATAAATCCGAAGGTTTCGGCATCAGATACTAAGCCGCCAAAAACAAATTCAGCACCGGCTTTGGTGAAATCTAACACTACTACAAAAAAGCGCGAAACAAACTCAAAGCCTTTTCTTACAATATCTATTTTTAATACAGCAAGCGCAAAAACAAATTGTAGCGCTGTGCCCGAAGCCACCAGCTTCCAGTCTATTTTTTTTCGATTGCTGCTAAACAAAAATGCCAACCCTATTAATATGGCAATGCCTAAAAATCCTCTTAGAATATCCATTCAGAATGTTTAACGGCAGTGAAAATAAGGAATGGTAACAACTAAGGGAAATAAATTATTTACACAGAAAAAAAATTATTTTCTTTTATTCAGTTCATCACGAATGCGTGCCGCTTTTTCGTAGTCTTCACCATCAATAGCCTTTTGCATCAAACTTTGCAGTTCGGTTGGGTTCAGCTTGGTGTAATCAGATTCAGATGCTTTGAGTTCTTCCGCGAGTTGTTCAATATCTTGCTCTGCATCTGCGGCTGCATTGCCTTCAAGCACTATGCCCGCCTGATCCATAATGAACTCATAGGTATAAATAGGCACATCAAACCTTACCGCTAAAGCAATAGCATCTGATGTACGTGAGTCTATTTCAATGGTTTTTCCATCGCCTTTGCAAATCAATTTCGCATAAAACACTCCTTCGGCAAGATTGTTAATCACCACCTCAATCATGTTTAAATTAAACTGCTCAAAAAAACTTTTAAATAAATCGTGTGTCTGAGGGCGCGATTGAGGTACTTTCTCCATACCAATAGCGATAGCCTGCGCTTCGAAGCCACCAATTACAATGGGCAGCCTTCTTACACCTTTTTTCTCTACCAGCAATAATGCAAATGAATTGGTGTGCGCAATGCTATGCGAAATCTGCGCGATTTCCAGTTCAATCTTCTTCATGGAATGAATATAACTCTTTGCTTTGGCAAATAAAAGAAAAATTAATTATTGCTTGCAAAGAATTTTTTGAAGGCTTCGTTTAACTTAGGAACTACTTCAAAAGCATCGCCTACAATACCATAATCGGCAGCTTTAAAGAAAGGCGCTTCGGGGTCGATGTTAATTACAACAATGGTTTTGCTGCTGCTAACACCTGCCAAATGTTGGATAGCTCCCGAAATACCCACTGCAACATATAAGTTAGGGCGAACGGTTAAGCCTGTTTGTCCTACGTGCTCGTGGTGAGGCCTCCAGTCAACGTCAGAAACCGCACGCGAACAAGCGGTAGCCGCTCCCAGAATTTTCGCCATATCTTCAATCATGCCCCAATTTTCAGGGCCTTTTAAGCCGCGACCGGCAGATACCACCAATTCAGCTTCAGGCAACGGAACAGAATCGCCACCTTCTTTTTCTACTGAAATAAGTTTAATGCTGAAATCAGTGTCAGATACGGAAGAAGCAAAAGTTTCAACGGTTGCCGAAGCATCGCTTTCTTTAACCTGAATAGAGTTAGGGTTTACAGAAATAATTTTAACAGCAGCGTTAATAGTATAGTGAGCAACACCTTTACCCGAAAACACCGTTTTCTTCACAGAAAACGTACCATCTAAATTAGGCAATTCAGAAGCACCCGGAACAATACCTGCTTTTAATCTTGCAGATAATCTTGGCCCCACTTCTTTACCTTTAGAATCGAAAGGCAATACAATATATTCCGCACCTTCTTTTTGGGCTACTTCCGCAATGGCTTTGGTATAGGCTTTAGAATCGAAAGTATCGAGACGTGCATCGTTTACGTGTACAACTTTATTTGCGCCCGCTTTGCCTAAAGTAGCTAACTCTGCGGCATCGGCTGTGCCTAACACTACAGCTATTACTTGTTTTCCGGTTTTAGCGGCTATTTGCGCGGCATAATAAGCTGCCTCTTTTGCAGATTTTTTGAATTTTCCTTCTGCTAATGTTCCATATACTAATACTGACATAATCTTAAATAACTTTTGCTTCGTTATGTAATGCTTCTACTAATTTATCTACCTCTTCTACTTTAAACAATCTCACTGATTGCTTAGGTGCCGGTAATTCATATTTTACTACTGAAACCAATTCATCTGTCGCAACAGGTTCTACCACTTGCAAAGGTTTGGTTCTTGCAGCCATAATACCTCTCATATTCGGAATACGCGCTTCAGCTAAACCTTTTTGAGCGCTTAATACCAAAGGCAATTTCACTTCTAATGTTTCAATGGCGCCTTCAATTTCACGTTTTACGGTAGCGACACCGCCATTAACATCTAATTTTGCAACCGTGCCAATGTATGGTAAATCTAAGAATTCGGCTACCAAGCCACCAATTACATAACCATTGTAGTTAATAGTTTCTTTACCGGTAAGCACTAAATCGAAGCCTTTGTCTTTTGCATAATTTGCTATTTGGGAGGCTACATAGTAAGGGTCGTTTTCTGCTCCGTTAACACGCACTGCATCATCAGCGCCAATGGCTAAACCTTTACGGATAACGGCATCGTTTTCAGCATCGCCAACATTAATAATAGTTACTGTTCCGCCTAATGTTTCTTTCAATTCTAAAGCACGCACCAAAGCATACCATTCGTCAGTTGGATTCATAATCCAGGTAACGTTGGCATTATTAAATTTGGTGTCGTTATCGGTGAAGGAAATTTTTGTTGTAGTATCAGGTACTTTACTTACACACACTAAGATTTTCATAATGAATTAACTTTGTTTAAAGCGTGGCAAAAATAACACAATAATTGACAAATGAAAACAGAAAATGTTCGTTTACAACGATTAATGGAAATGTTGAAAGCATCGCCTGATGATTCGTTTCTTTTATTTGCTTTGGCTCAGGAATATACCAAACTGAATGAATTAGA
>CAYSGX010000096.1:0-9640 GCA_964430605.1 uncultured Chitinophagaceae bacterium | reverse complement strand
TTTTTAAAACTTCACAAGGGCGGCTTTTAATCCTTAATTGATTGCGGCTTTTTGCCAAGAAATAAAAGACATAACCCACCCACAAATTTTTTGTCATGGTTTTTAACCCCACCCACTTTAGCCCATTGCCTGTACTCACTTCGTTCCGTGCAGTCAAAGAGCTAAGCCAACGCAACAACCAAAAATACACGCCAAAAAATTTTACCCACCTGAAAAGACAAAGAGAGATAAAAGGAACTGCGTTATCTTTTAATGATTGATACATATTTCCAAAAAACAAAAAAGCAAGCAAAGTTAGGCGGGCACACACAAGCCCACGCTTAGGGCTGTAAAGGTCAAGCCCTACGGGTTTTGCAAAAAAAATCTCCACGCCTCACTTTTTTAATGGAAAGTAATTAATCGGTTCGGGTAGTATTTTTTTTACAAAAACCTTGACAGCCCTGCCTTGCCCGCCTTCTTATATGGCTTTCTTTTTTCTTTTTTTTTCAGATTTTTTTTCTTTTCTCTTTTGAAAAAATGTGTGAGCGAAGCGAGCATAAATTTTAATCGCTCATACTATGCAAATCAAAACCTACAAAGGAAAAAGAATTGACAAAGAACATTTCTTTTTCATCCTTAACAAAGGAAACAACAGCGGTAAGCCAATGGAAACAGCTTGCCCTAATTGCTTCGTTTGCTTCTGCAAAAACGAAGAAGAAAAACAAACGCTGTATTGGTTGTTTTATGGCTTGTGGCAGGGACGTTTTTTTCAGCCGTTTATCACAGGTTCGGTTATCCCTTACATTCGGATAAATGATGTAAAGCAGGTTATAAAAACCGCATTGGAAAAAGTACAGCTAAACCCTGAACAGTTTACCAAAAACATTTCCGTAATGCAAACACTTGAAGAAAGAAACAATGCCATTAAAGAGCAAATACAGTTGATAAAGCAGGCTAAAAAATCACTCATGTATCAGGTGCTTAAATAACCTTGTTGCCCTGCCTGCTATGTTTTTGCCCACTTATTAAATTTTATATGCAAAGATAAGCAGGCGGGCTAACGCACTTGCCCCCATTAAAAAGCAAAAGACTACGGCATAATGAAAAAGGAAAAATGGGGCTTCGCCAAATTTAATTTTTCCTTTTTCAGCCTTCGGCACTTATTCCGTTTCCTTTTGCTTTTTTAAATCCGCCTGCTTGGGGAAGGCATATAAAATTTAATCGTTATGCAAAAACATCCACACATCAAGTCAGGTCAGCAATCAGGTCATTGCTCCTTTACTTCACAGGTGCTTCATCAGCACTTGCAGCTTTCGCCCTATGCTTTCAATCGCTATTTGCGTAGGTCGTCTTTTCGTCATTCACCTTCGCCAAGCATCAAAGTTTATCAGCTTCCTTGCGGTTGTTATGTTTGGGTTTATTCGTCAGGTGTTCGTGAGCTTTCAGCATTGCCCTTTTAGGGCTTTGCCTCTCAATAACCTACATAAAAATTTGTTTATTTTTGTATAATACAACAACTAAATTATTTACATAATGTAAAAAAAATGTACAACGCCAAACTCATTAAGCACAAAGGGGAAAACCGCATAGCTGTTTCTTTTGAGAAAAAAGCGGAACTGATTGCACGTTTCAAAAAACTGGAAGGGGCAAAATGGAGCGCAACACTTAATGTATGGCATTTGCCCGATACGGAAACTTATCGTAAACGGTTCAAAATTTCTGCTGTTAAAGATACATTGCTAAATGATGAAGCAATTGCAAAAATCGCAAAGTTCATTCAATGGCTTCGTTCCAAGCGTTACAGCGAAAACACTATTAAAACTTATAGTGAAGCCCTGAGAATATTTCTGAAATTTTATCACAACAAACCTTTGCAGGAAATAACCAATGAAGACATCATTACATACAACAATGAGTATATCCTGAAAAATAAACTTTCGGCTTCTTATCAAAACCAAGTAGTTAATGCCATAAAACTGTTTTTCGGTAAAATTGAAAATTCAAAGTTAAATCCTGAACTGATACACCGCCCCAAAAAACCTAAAACGCTGCCCAATGTTTTGAGTAAAGAAGAAATAAAATCCATTTTAGAAGCCCACGGCAACCTCAAACATCGCACAATGCTCAGTATTATATATGCTTGCGGGTTGCGAAGAGGCGAATTGCTCAACATAAAACCTGCTGATATAAACAGCAAACGCGGTGTGCTGATAATAAAACAAGCTAAGGGAAAAAAAGACCGCATAGTACCCATATCAGAAAAAGTAATTGCTATGTTGCGGGACTATTACAAGGCATATAAGCCAAAAATATGGCTGTTTGAGGGGCAAAACAAAGGGGAACAATACAGTGCTAAAAGCTTAGAACAAGTGCTGAAACAAGCTTTACAAAAATGCAACATAAAAAAGCCCGTAAGCCTCCATTGGTTGCGACACAGCTATGCAACACATTTATTGGAAAGTGGTACGGATTTACGTTACATACAAGAATTATTAGGACACAACAGCAGTCGCACCACAGAAATTTATACTCATGTAAGCACCCGAAACCTCCAAAACATCAAAAGTCCGTTCGATGATTTATAATAAAACTATATAACACAAAGCCAATAATATTGCCTTTTAGGGCTTTGCTGAAAACCATAGAGTTATCAACTTTGAATAATTAGTCTTTCAAAATTTCATATATTTCCCTTCTATAAAATCATATAATAGTATGGCAAGAATAAATAACTATGAAGAATTTATAAAGAATGTTGCTAATCGTGACTTGAAAAAATATGTTAAGCGTTTTCAAGAGCTGGCAGGAATAAAACCTACCGATACAGAAAGAAAAGCATCATATTATATTCAAGTAACGTTTGACCTTAGAAATTCTTTGCTTGAATCAGAATATTATAAGTTCTTTCAAAAAACTAATAATAGGTATTGTTTTCATCCCGAAGACAAAAACATTCCTGTAAAAGCCCATTATCATATTGTACCTTCAAACAGTACAAAAGAAATTTATGCTGTAAATACAGATGGAACTGCTCACCACAAAAAAAATAGAGGCTATGAAGTTCCAAGAAAAGAAGCAAACGAATTGCGAGCTATGGGTGTTGAAATTCCGTCTGATAACATTATAGAGTGTGTAAATGATTTTGAAGAAAAAGACATAAGATTAATAACCGAGTCGGTTAATGGAGAGTGCTTTTCTGTATTTGTAGAGATAGAAGAGTAATATTATATTAAAATGGCAGTTTTACAAAAAGGCAAATCAATTTATCCGTTTTGGGGAGCATCAATAAATCTAATAACAGGACTTGACCCCTTAGGACTTCAAACAACATCAGAGGCAACTTACGCTACTATGTTGCCAGGTATTTCCAACTTGACTAACCGACTTCGTTATTATGGTTTTTATTGTTGGCTGTTAGACTTCTATTTCAAGAAAGAAAAGGAAGGTAACTCAAAAGAACAATATCGTTTTATCCGCAGAGCAGAATTGATGATTGCGATAATTATGCAAAGCCAACGGAAAGGAGTTCAACAAATCACAGGAAGTAATTTTGCTTCCAACCTACTCAACACAGTTGAGGCAAATTATTTTGACTTAGCCGAAGGAGCAGACAAAGACGACACTAATAAGAACGTTTACTGGAAATATCCGTCAGGTGCATTCGGACAATACTATTACGGAGCAATGCAAGCTCTTTCGTTAATCATAACAGCAGTCAATGACGATGGAGATGTTATTTACAATATCAGTCAACCTCACCCAAGGCAAAAAGTTTCTGGCAAACAATTAGCTGATGGTTTTGAAACTTCATTAACACCGCAGATAAAAGAATTACTATACAATAATATCAAGAAAGGAAAACTCTATCAAACGGACATTCCCGAACTGATAAAATATTTTGCGATTGATACCATAGAAACTAAAAGCAATGAGTGGCAACTTTATGTTGAAATGCTTTTGGATAAAGACGAGCCAAGTCAAGAGGTTGAAGAATTTTTTACTTTTCACAGAAGGGAAACAATTTTATCGCTGTTAAAAACAACCGTTCAAAATGAAAATAATTACGACTGGTATAAATTTCTTTTAGAGTGCTATCAAAAAAAGTTAGGAACAAGTTCCCAATCCGAAACAGAAACCAACATCGGTTGGTATTGCTACCAACTAAATGAGTATTGGCAATACAGTTGCGGAACAATCTTTTGGGCAGTGCTACAACACCTTTACGATTTTCAGCAAGACCAATACTTACCATCTTTTGTAAAGAAGTTTTCAAACAGTATCACAAAAGAAATTTGCGAAGAGTTAAAGCAATCAACACAACCGACAACTTTAGTTGCAGAAATTCTATCTCTGATTTCCGACACAACAGACGAAGAAGAAACCAAAAAAGAAATTGACCAAACCAATGACCCAGTTCTTGCAGCAAAAAATGGTTTTATGCTTTTGCTTCAACTATTCAAAAACAATAGAGAGCAACTTCACCCATTGAAAGAGTTTATGAGTAGAAAGAGGATAGAAAGAGATGGAAATATGGTTGACGGTATTTTGACAGTTCACACAGCAGAAAGTGAAACACTTCAAGAATTTGTTGAGCAATTTATTTTACGCAAAATCATTTACAGGCATTCAATGGTTGCTATTAGAAAAATGGGGAACGGTTCACAAGCGACACACAAATTTTTTATTGAGGAACAATACATTCGTTTCATTGACATATTTCCGCCAAGAAACACATCGCCAAGAATGAATGCTTTGCAAAACATAATGTTTGACTTGCAAGTAATCAACGACCAAAGAGTTTTATCACCATTACATAAAAAACTTTTGGTTGACTGATGGCATTGGAAAGAGAAAACATATTAACCTTAATAGGAAGTAGAAGATACCACTCTTGTATTCTCACAACTTTCAGTTTTGACTTTTATTTCTTTGAAATGAAAGCAATGAAATGGTTGCGTTCGTGTGGCGTGAGGAACATAAATGTTTTCATTGACGGGCATTATTATTCAGAGTTAATGCAACAAGCCACAGGTGAAGAAATGCAACTCACCGCTGGTTATTCGCTTTACCCTGTTTTTCAAAAGTCAATCTTCCATCCAAAAATTTGGATGTTGTTTGGTGACAAAGAAGGATTACTAATTGTTGGTTCAGGAAACCTGACCAATTCGGGAAACGGAAACAACGATGAAATTTGGGGAGCATTTCACTTTGACATTCGCTCAACCGAAAATGCACCAATCTTTTCAGCAGCTTGGAATTATCTTTCAATGCTTTCATCAACAGTCAAAGGACAGATGAATGAAAAGACAACACGATGGATAGTTGAACATTCAAAATGGCTGAATGAATTACCAACAGTAAAACCATTTCAATTTTCTGACACTTCACAAAATGAGAAAGTTGCTTTCTTATTCAATTCAGAAACATCTTCAATTTGGGAAGAACTTTCAAAACATATCAGCAACGAAAAAGTAATTGAAATTACCTCTATCTCACCTTTTTATGACATTAGCGGAAAAGCATTGCAAGAATTGAAATCTCTTTTTCCGTCAGCAGAAATAAATGTTGTGTTGGATGAAAGCGGTTTAATTCCTTCTTCAATGCAGGTGAACAAAGCATTTACATTTTATGACTGGCGTGATGCAGGTGTAAGTAAAGTTCAATATGCAAAATATGAAAACACAAAATCAAAACTGCACGGGAAAATTATCCACTTCAAAACAAAAAGCGGAAAAGAGTTTTGCTTATTCGGCAGCGCCAATGTTACGCCTGAAGGTTTGGGATTATCAGGGAAAAATTCAAACGCAGAAGTTTCACTTCTTATTCAATCCGAAAAAGGAGGACTGCTAAATGAGTTAGGAATAAAATTGAAATCAGGCAACAGCAAAAAACTTTCTGACTTTACAGCGACTACAACCAAATCAATTTATGAAACAGTAATCAAGAACAATCAATTCAAAGTTCAACTGCTTTCAGCAGAATTGATTTATGATGAACTTACACTTCATTCAAACGGTAATTATTATGGAGAGCCGTTCAAAGTAGTTTTCTTTGACAGGCAAAACAGGTTCTTGCATTCGCAAAAATTTTCAAAGTATGAGCAAGAACTAAAAATAAAACTCAGTGTAGAGTTAGGCAGTTTTCAATATGTTCAGTTTGCCGACAGTGCAGACGAATTTATTTCAAACAAACTTTTAGTTTCCGATTATTTCCTTCTTGCAAAAACTCATCCCAACCCAAAGACGGAAGATATCGAAAGAATTTACAGCGAAATTCAAAATGGTGAACTAAGCAAAGTTCTTGACTTGTTACATTACGCAATCATTGACGAAACAGAAAACGAAGAAAGCACAAGTGTTTTACTTAACAGCAAAAACACTGATGCGAAACGGGAGGAAAAGAAAGAACCTGAAAAACTTTATGACCTTTCATCTTACAAACCGATTGAACATTCTGCATTTGAGAAAAACCTTTTACTCTCTTCTCTTTCTCTTCGTGTTTTAGATGTTCTAAAATTCATTCACTCAAAAGCACTTTCAACAAACAGACAAGATGATATTAGAGTTGATGAACAGGAAGAAAATTTGGGCAGTATAAGCGGCAATGAAGAAAACGAAGTGAAAACTCTTCGCAATCTTTCTTTCGCTTTGCTCAAATCTGAAAGAAGAAAGTTGACTAAATACTTTGACAATCTTTACGGTTATCAGCAAGGAATACTTTACGGAAACAACCAACCAAAAATATACAAACCGACACTAACAGATTTAACCAAGTATTTGATTGCACTTGAATTGATACTTGAGTATGGAGGCAAGTCAGAAAAATATGACGAGCAAGACACACAACATTTTTTTAGTTATCTACCATTTGTTGACGAGTATGATAACAACAATGTGAAAGGTTGTTGTTTAAATTTAGTTGGCGACTTTTTGATGTTGGCAAGAACTGGATTTAAGGAATATGAATTTGACTACACGAAAAAGAAAGTGGAAGAATTAAAAGGTGAGGCACTTGTAAGCACCATCGTTTGTTTGTTAAACAACCGATGGAAAGAAAATGAGTTGCACTACTTTCTTTCAATGCTATTAAACACACTTCATTATTTAGGTTGGAAAGATGTTGATGATTTCAACAACAATTATGACGAATTGAAAAATAAAATCCATCATAGAATTTCAGAACTGAAACATAGAGCAAGCGGATTTGAACAAAATTTAGAAACATTTTACAGAAAGGTTTGTCCTGCGTATAAAACAGCTATGGTAAAAAGAAGTAATAAGAATTTTGACGATAGTGCTCATGCAGGAGAAATCATCTATTCTTCAATAGTGGGTTATTGCTATGTACATTCAGTTAATAAAGCAAAAGAATATTTTTTAATTCGCCCGGGATTTTGTTGGGATGATTCACACAATGAATACATTAAACACAGAGCGGATGAAGTATATAAACCTTTAAAGCTAAATACACTTATCAGGGTTATTTAACAACATTTTACAATCCTTCTGTACTTTCTTGGCACACTTTTCGTTATTGTGGATAAAACACCCCAATAAAAGGAGGTAATTTATGAAACAACCAAAGCATTTCAGCAAGTAGTTTTTAAAATTTTCAGGATTGAAAATATTTAAAATGGGGTTTCTCTTCTTTTCGGTTCTCTTCCTCAAACAAATATCCCGATAACTCTTAATCGGGTACAGAACCAAAACAAAAATCAAATCATTAACTTTTTAAATTTTAAAGTCATGGCACCAACAAATGAAACAGGTCATGCAAAGAATGTAGCAAACTTTGAAGACCTTATATCCTTTTGCACAGGCTACGGAACTACCTACAATCCGTCAAAAGTTGCAATTCAAATTTCGTCATTACAAGCATTGCGGACAACAGCCCAAAATGACTTAGCAACCCTTACAAATGTTCAAACTGCTTTTATAAATGCTACCAACGCAAGGCAAATAGCTTTCAACCCTCTAAAACCATTGGTTACAAGAATACTAAATGCCCTATCCGTTACAGATGCAAAAAAGCAGATGATTGAAGATGCAAAAACCATTAACAGGAAATTGCAAGGTCAGCGAAGCCACTCAAAACTTACCAAAGCTGATGCAGGGAAAGTCGCAAATGAAGTAATAGCAGAACCCAAAAGCATTTCCGTTTCTCAACAGAGCTACGACAGCTTAATGGAAAACTTTAAAAAGCTGATTGAACTGGTGAGCAGCGAACCAAGCTATATACCTAATGAACCCGAATTGCAGATTGCAACACTCACAGCACAAGCCGCAGACCTTGAAGCAAAGAACACCGCAGTTATTGACGCAACCACCAATCTAAGCAATGCACGGATTACAAGAAACAAAACCCTTTACAACAAAGACACAGGATTGGTTGACATTGCGGGAGAAGTAAAGAAATACGTAAAATCAGTATTCGGAGCAACAAGCCCCCAATACAAACAGGTAAGCAAAATCAAATTTACCCGACCTAAGAAATAAAATCGCTTAGGCTATTTTTTAAACCCGCTTTGACAATTTATAAAGTTGCAAGGCGGGTTTTATTTTTTCACGCCCCTATTGATAAATATTGTTTCCTGCATTATACTTTTTGCTTCCTGTTTGATAAAGTTTATATTCTCATTGACACAATTACAGACCTGCTTTATATTTTTCGTGTCCGTATTAATAAAGTTTGCGTCCTGCTCAATACTTTTTGCATCCTGCTTGATAGATACGCTTATCTACAAGTGTTTTGTCCCAAGAGCAACCCCAAAACAGGGAAAAGAGCATAAGCACACGCAACTACTAACAGAAAGCGCCAATGCCTGATGGTGCGTTGTTTTAAAAACACCATGCAGTCATTGTCTTTTTCTTCTGTTAGCGGTCTTGCTTCTTTTGTTGGTTCTTTTCCCTGTTTGGGGTTTTCAGGCTCTCGTCATTCGGGTTCTGCTCCTGTGGCTTCGTGCCGTGCGTTTTTGCCTTTGCTCGGCAGCTTTTCAGGTTCTGTGGGCGTTGGTTGCGCTTGGGGCGTTGACGCTGCCGTGCGTTCTGCTGTTCCCTCTGCTGTGGTGTTCCGTGTTCAGCCCCCTTTGTCCCGTGCTGCTTTTGCTGCTCGTTCGGCTCGGCTCATTCATTGGGTTGCCGCTTCTTCGGGTTTGCTTGTTGCCTTTCCTTTGGGTGCTGCTCCTGCTGCCTTGTGTCCCTCTGCCAGCTTTGCGGGCTTTGGTTCTGGTTCTTGGGGTTCGGTTGCTTTGGCTCTTGGGCTTGGCGTTCCCGTGTTGGTGGTTCTCCCTGCGGCTTTGGGTTCTGCGTTTCCTGCCCCCGTTGCTGTGGCTTCCCGCTTTGCTTTTGCGGGCGTTGCTCCCTGTGGTGGTTCGCTGTGGCTTGCGCTTTAGTTATTTCATTTTCAAATTCTGTTTTACTCATTCCTGATAGTAGGCTAATCCCACAAGTGTTTTGTGTCATGGTTTTTGTCCCGCCCATTTTAGCACATTGCCAAAAGCACGCCTTTCAGGCACTAACTTTTGGCAAAGAGCTAAAGCCACCCCGCAAAACAAAAACACACGCCACAAAAGCACTTTTTCCCGCCCAAAAAAGAGAAACAAGGAAAGCAAAAAGCCGCAATCAATTAAGGATTAAAAGCCGCCCTTGTGAAGTTTTAAAAA
>CAYSGX010000095.1:0-9679 GCA_964430605.1 uncultured Chitinophagaceae bacterium | reverse complement strand
CAACTCATGGAATGTACTTTTTCAGTTATTTAGTATTTTGAATTTAATCTTTCAGGATAAAAACCTGACGACCTATGATAAAAGAACTACAACTGCGTGTGCTGCCACATATAGCACACAACAATGAATTACTTCAGCAGGAAGTTTCCAAACAATTGTCTGTTGCCGAAAAAAATATAACCGGCATCAGGCGCAAACGGCAATCTATTGATGCGCGGGGAAAGCAAGTGTATTATCAGGTAGTAGTTGAAGTTTTTGTAAACGAACCATTTGAGCATCCCGACAGCTACCGGGACAAAATTCAAAACCTGAAATTCAAAGATGTTTCTGCTGCCGAACCTGTAATAATTGTTGGCGCAGGTCCTGCGGGAATTTTTGCAGCATTAAAATTGATTGAACTGGGTTTAAAACCTGTTGTGCTTGAACGGGGTAAAGATGTAAGCGCCCGCAGAAGAGATTTGGCAGCATTGATGAAAGATAAAATTGTAAATGCTGAAAGTAATTATTGCTTTGGCGAAGGTGGTGCCGGCACTTATTCCGATGGCAAGCTATATACCCGCGCTACCAAACGTGGCGATGTAGAAAGAATATTACAACTGTTTTATTCGCATGGTGCTGATGAGCGCATTTTATATGAAGCGCATCCGCATATTGGTACTAACAAGTTGCCGCAAATTATTACTGCCATGCGCCAAACCATTTTAAGTTGTGGCGGTGAGTTTCTTTTTAACAGCAAAGTAACACAACTGCTTATTGAAAAAGATGAATGTAAAGGCGTGCGGCTAAACAATGGCGAAAAGATAAAAGGCAAAGCGGTGATACTGGCTACGGGACATTCGGCACGAGATATTTTCAGCATGTTGCAACAACAAAATGTTTTAATTGAAGCCAAGCCTTTTGCTTTGGGTGTGCGCATTGAGCATCCGCAATCGTTGATAGACAGCATTCAGTATCATTGCGATAACAGAGGCGAATATTTGCCGCCTGCTTCTTATAGCTTGGTACATCAGGCACAGGGCAAAGGCGTGTTTTCTTTTTGTATGTGTCCGGGCGGTATTATTGCGCCCGCCATGACCAATCCCGGTGAAATTGTAGTGAATGGCTGGTCGCCTTCCAAAAGAAATAATCCTTTTGCCAATAGCGGTATGGTAGTGAGCGTAGATGCCGAAGATTTCAAGCCTTATACAAAACATGGCGCACTTGCCGCAATGTATTTTCAGCAAGCGGTAGAGCAAAAATGTTTTACAGCAGGCGGCAGTAATTTACAAGCGCCTGCACAACGCATGACCGATTTCGTAAACAAAAAAACTTCTGCTTCTTTGCCTGAAACTTCATATTTCATTGGCACTTCACCGGTAAATCTTTGGAACGTTTTGCCAAAATCAGTTACTACACGTTTGCAAGAAGGCTTGGTTGCCTTCGGAAAAAAAATGAAAGGCTATTATACTGAAGAAGGTGTGCTGGTAGCCACTGAATCGCGCACCTCATCGCCCGTAAAAATTCCGAGAGATAAAGACACATTGCAGTATCCTCAAATCAAAAATTTATATCCGTGCGGAGAAGGTGCAGGCTATGCGGGCGGCATTGTTTCCGCGGCAATGGACGGGGAAAGGTGTGCGGTGGCAATTAAAGGATTTATCTGATAAGTTTTGAAGGAAGAAATTCGCAAATTGTAATTTCCGCAGTTGTTTCAATAAATACGACAGTATATTTTTTCTTAAACGGAACACACTTAAATCCTAAAGAAGCTCTCTTTTCATCTCTGCATAAACTGTAAGTTCTTCTGTCGTCAGCAAATGTTTCAAAAAAATCATAAACGCTGTCAGAAAACCTCTCTGCCGTTGCAGGCATTCCTTTAGATTCTATAAACCAAGCAATATCAGCAATGCTATTTGCGACAGATTGCATAATGTTTACTTTTCTTTTGCCCATTGTTGAATACGTTTTTTTGAATAAGCTCTTGCTTCTTCAATAGAAAGTACTTTTTCGGGCCTAATTTTAGCAGCAGCAAGTTTCTGAAGTGCTTCGTATTCTTTCTGAGGAATAACTACGTACTTCTTTTTGTCAATCTGAATCGTATTCATAAAAAGATTTCTTTCAAATATACCATTCTTAAACAGTTTTTCAGTATAGCATTATTAATTTTTTCCTCCTTTCATTTTCAGGCAAAATATTTTTTGACATAACTTTAGCGCATTAAAAAACATTTCCCATGTCGCAGCATACCCCTTATTTCAATTTTCTGCAAACACCGCCAAAGCTCAATAATGAGTTTACCGATGATACTTTTTTACAAGATTATCTGAAAACTTTTCTGCCTGAAAAAATGCTTCGGGAAATACAGCCCGATTTAGAAAACTTCGGAAAAGAAGCGGCAACTACCTACATTGATTGGGCAAGAGAGGCTGAAACAAATCCGCCTCAACTCATTCAGTTTAATGCCTGGGGAAAAAGAGTAGATGAAATAAAGGTTTCGCAAGGTTGGCTCAACTTAGAGAAAGTTGCCGCAACAGAAGGGTTGGTAGCAATTGGTTATGAAAGAAAATATGCCGAATATTCAAGGCTGTATCAATTCACTAAGTTGTATTTGTACACCGCTTCATCTGCCATATACACTTGCCCTTTAGCCATGACCGATGGCGCGGCCCGATTGATTGAATTTTATGGCAACGATTTTCTGAAACAACACGCATACAAAGGGTTAACTTCCAGAAATCCTGAAACATTTAAAACCAGCGGACAATGGATGACCGAACGCACCGGAGGCTCTGATGTTTCACGCTCTATGACATTAGCTACACCCGATGGCGATGATTATTTATTGAAAGGGCATAAATGGTTTACCTCGGCCATTACTGCCGACATGGCATTTACATTAGCTTCTACCGAGCAACCCGAGCCGGGCAAACGTGCGCCACTTTCATTGTTTTATTTACCCATCAGAAATAATGATGGCTCACTAAACGGCATTGAAGTAGAAGCATTGAAAGATAAGCTGGGCACCAAAGCATTGCCCACCGCGCAATTGCTTTTAACAGGCGCAAAGGCAAAAATGGTTGGCGAAAAAGGCAAGGGCGTAAAAACTATCGCGACACTTTTTAACGTAACCAGAATTTATAATACCGTAAGCGCTGTTTCTTATTTGCGCAGGGCATTTTCTTTATGCAAAGTATATGGCACACAAAGAGAAGCTTTTGGGCAGAAAATTGAAAATCATGTGCTGCATCAAAAAAGTTTGAGAGAAATGGAAATCGCTTATCAAAGCAACACGATGCTTGCATTTTTCTTAACCCAACTTTTGGGAAAAGAAGATTGCAATGCCGCCACCGAAACCGAAAATGCTTTATTAAGATTACTCACACCCGTTGCAAAATTGTACACTGCGAAGCAAGCTATTCAATACGCTTCAGAGCATATTGAAATGTTTGGCGGCATTGGTTATTTAGAAGACAGCGGCATACCTGCTATGCTGCGCGATGCACAAGTGTTGAGTATTTGGGAAGGCACTACCAATGTATTGTCGCTCGATATGTTGCGTGCCGTTGAAAAAGAAAATGGCTTAAACGCGTTTATTGAGTTTTCAAACCAACTTTTAAGCGGCATTAATAATCCTGAATTACAACAACAAAAAACTACTGCACAGGAAAAGCTGAATACTTTATTATCGTTTATCAAAAATTTAAAAAGCGGTAATGCCACGGTAGCGGCTTCAAGAGATATTGCTTTCTATTTGGCAGAAGTAACTATAGCGTTATTGTGGTTAGAATTTATTAATAAAGGCAATAATGCTCAACATTATATAAGTGCATTAAACTATTGGCTGCGGTATAAGATGAACGAAAACAATCTTTATGCTGCTGAAGAAATGGGTTTGGTGTAGGCTGAAAATTACAGCCGTTAGCTAAAGCGTAACTGTAATATAACAATCTACAAATGCCTTTAACTTTATTGCCATCTGCTTTAGAAGACGACACACAATAAAACAATTATTTAAAACAGTTTTGCAATAAAACCCTCGTTTAGTTTTTTATATTTGGCAAAAATAATTCCCATGTCAACTAATACCATTCCGGTTGTAAACCTTCAGCAATTTGTCTCGGGCAATGCCGGACAAAAGAAAGATTTTGTAGCGCAATTGGGTAAAGCCTATCATGAAGTAGGTTTTGTAGCTGTAGAAAACCATGGTATTCCCGATAGTTTAATAGCCGGTTTTTACAAGCATGTAAATGCTTTTTTTGCATTGCCTAAGGAAGCGAAATCGAAATATGAAATTGCGGGTTTGGCAGGACAAAGAGGTTATACTTCATTCGGGAAGGAGCACGCCAAACACAGCAATAAAGGCGATTTAAAAGAGTTTTGGCAATTTGGCCAGTGGGTAGATAATACCGATGCCGACAAGCCTGAATATCCTGAAAATGTGAAGGTAGAAGAGTTGCCTGAGTTTCATGAAACAGGTAAAAATCTTTTTAAGGCATTTGAAAATTGTGGTGGCGAATTACTAAAAGCCATCGCGCTGTTTTTAAATCTTGATGAAAATTATTTCAACGATAAAATTTATAATGGCAACAGTATTTTACGGGCTATCAATTATCCGCCTATTACCGAAGAACCCGATGGCGCGATAAGAAGCGAGCAGCATGAAGACATTAACCTCATTACTTTATTAGTGGGCGCATCTGCTGAAGGGTTGCAACTTTTAAATATGCAAGGCGAGTGGAAAGCGATTACTGCCGGTCCCGGGCAAATTGTAGTAAACGTAGGCGATATGCTGCAACGTCTCACCAACAATTATTTAAAATCAACCACACACAGAGTAGTAAATCCGCCACGTGAAAAATGGCACGAGCCGCGCTTGTCTATTCCTTTCTTTTTGCATCCCCGCTCTGAAATGCGCTTAGATTGTTTAGAAGGTTGTGTCAATGAAAACAATCCTGTTCACTATGAGCCTGTTTCAGCAGGTGAATATTTAGATGAACGTTTGATAGAAATTGGGTTGAAGAAATAGTGGTTTTATTTTTCACCTAAAGCAGAAGGTAAATATGTTTTTGGTTCTGTAATATTGTCATCAGGCTTTAGCCAACGGTTTCAATTTTTTTCTATTCTGAAAAAATCTATTTTACCTTTCTCATTTCTGAAAAACACAATACCTTTTGGTTGTGCTCTTGCGGCTAAGAATGTTTGCGCTTCCGCTTCCGAAGAAACAGATTTAATATTTACATGAGCATACCAAATCGTTTCGGGTGAAGGCTTATAGTTTAAAGCAAAAACAATTTCATCTGCTGCTGTATGTTGTTTAATAAATAAACCTTCATTCATTGAGACATCATATCGTTCGCCACTTTGAGAAATTGCTCCGGGGCGATTAACAAAATAAAACTGCCCTACATTCAGCAAAAGAAACAAGCCGCACACCGCGATAATATGTTTGGCGCTTACATGCTGATACAGTCGTTCGGCAAGAAAGCCCGCGAATATGCTGAAGGGCAAGGCAGCATACAACACCGTAAAATCATGCCCTGAATAATCGCTCAACGTCAAATGCAACAGTACAATAGGCAATACTGAAATTGCCATTACGTTTCTAAGTATAGCACCCATGCGTATTCTTTTTCTCACCGCATACACGGTAGCAGCAGCTAAAATTAACATGGCATACAAAGCCGCATAATTGAAAATGTAATTCTTAATAATTCCGAAAACAGAAATGAAAAAATGCTGCCATCCATGAAAAGAACTTCGCTGTAAAAACCGGCACGATAATTCTTCTTTAAAATTTTCAAGCCCTGCGATTTTAGCATATTGCAAAAAAGCGATGCCCGCACCCAGCACTACAGCCGTAAATAATATTTCAATTATGGCCAGCGAAAAAAATAATTTCCCTCTGAAAATCAATATCACTGCGGCAATGCAAAAGAATATGCCCAGCCACGAAGTATATACCATTGCAAAGCAAAGCAACAGCAACCATAAAGAACGTTTCAGCAAATGATGTTCATACAATAACATACGTGTACACACCAATACGGCAAACACAAATGGCAACTGCACCACCATATCGCTCATATATACATTGCTTTGAAACCAAAGTGTTGCGGGGTTAAATAAATAAACGGCATAAGCCACTATTGCCGGAATATTCAACTCATATTCTTTCGGATATAAATTGCTGATGATAAGAAAAACGCCAACAGCGCATAACAAATGAATAAACAGGTGAAACACCTGTAGAGGCAATACGTCAGCCTTTATTCCGAAGAGTTGAAAAAATCCGTAGGGGAAATAATAACCCAAAGGCGGGTGCGAAACATAATAATAGTTGCCTTGCGTATCAATCATTTTGCCCGAAGCGCTTGCGTAATTATTAATGAATTTATCTTCTGTTCTGCCAAAATTAGAGGCAGGTTTAAAACGCAGATTTTTTATTCCGTTTTCTTCCCATGAAGCTATTACACGCAAAGCGACTGCCGTACAAAATTCATGATGCTTAGATAATGGGCGGTTCAATAAAGGCAAACGCACCAATACTGAAATCAGAAACAAAAAAAGCAATATCAATAGGGTTTGCCGCGAAGCTTTCATGTGCTGAATTTAGTAAAAAAACAATTGCTTAAAAGAACTGAAGCTACTCATTAGACCTCTTTCATAATTCAATGTCCAATTCTTTCTGAAAAGAGCTACTATTGAAGTAAAGAGTACTATCCAAGCTCTCCCACTTTTCAAGGGGGAGTTGGAGGGGGTTCTTTTTATTTATTTTGTCTGAAACATTGTATTGACAGGGATTCCAACATTATTTTTCGGTTCAATTATGAAAGATGTCTATTGAAGTTTGCTATATTCACCTTTGTATATGAACTGGAAAACAAAGATAGTATTGCTGTTTGCCAAACTGCGCAAACCATTAGACCCCAAGAAAGATATAAACATCAACGCCATGCGCAAGCAAGCCCAAAGGGCTGCCAGACTGGGCACAAAGCTTTTTGACAGTTATGTAAAAGTTGCCTTTGTAAAAAATGAAAATGTGGAAGGAATGCCCGTGCGCATTTATAAAGATGCGACAACCGATAATTTGCCTGTGATGGTTTATTATCATGGTGGCGGATTTGTTTTATACGATATCGAATCGCACGATAACGTGTGCCGGAGACTATGCAAAATGAACAACTGCATTGTGGTATCAGTTGATTATCGTTTGGCGCCTGAACATACATTTCCCGCTGCACATGAAGATGCTTACGCTGCTATTCAGTGGGTGAAAAAAAATATAACACAATATGGCGGCAATGCTGAAAAGTTGATAGTGGCAGGCGATAGCGCAGGTGGAAACCTTGCTGCATGTATGGCGCATCGCTGCAAAAAAGAGAACATCGCTTTACTGGCGCAAGTGCTTGTTTACCCTTGGATAGATGGCAAGCTGAATTACCCTTCTATTGATAGAAACGGAGAAGGGTACATGCTCACCAAGCCCACTATGTTTTGGTTTCAGAAACAATACACACCACGCATAGAAGACCGTTGCCACCCTTTGGTATCGCCAATTTATGAAAACGAATTTGAAAACTTAGCGCCATGTTTTATTCTTACTGCCGAATATGACCCGCTGATAGATGATGGCATTTATTATTACAACAAGCTAAAGGCTACCAATAATAAAGTAGCCTATAAAGAATATAAAGCCTTGATTCATGGCTTCTTTAATTTGCCTTATATGTCGCATAATTGTATGCAGGCTTATAAAGATATTCAGGCTTTTTTAAAAGAATATGTTGCTGAACCCAAAGCCTCCTTTTCTGTTTCTGCGGAATAATGGATACACCATGATTTTTCGAAAGCACGAAATGTTAGAGAATAATTTTATTTTTAGCAGTGAAACTAATAACTAAAACCTTTTAACCTATTGATATGACACGTACACTTATCACCGCTTTATTCATAAGCTTTTCAGGATTTGCATTTGCACAAACGAGCAATGTGGGCATTGGCACTTTAACCCCTCATCCCAGCGCCATTTTAGAATTACAGGAAACCGCACGGGGCTTATTAATTCCAAGAACTGATACTGCCAGCGTGAATGCACTGGTAACACCTGCAACGGGATTAATGATATATCAACTGGCCGACAGCACTTTTTATTATTACGATGCGGTGATGTGGCGGCCATTGGGCAAAACCACGCAAGGGCCTTCGGGGCCTCAAGGCACAGCGGGCAACGATGGCGTGGGCATTGTATCTACTGTAGATAATGGCAACGGCACATTTACATTTAACTATTCCAACAACACTTCATTTACCACCTCTGATTTAACGGGGCCACAAGGACCTGCCGGAACAAGCGCGTCTATACCTGCCGGAGCCATCTTTATGTGGTCGGGTACTATTGCCGCTATCCCTGCCGGGTATGCGCTTTGCGATGGCAATAATGGCACGCCTAATCTGCTCGATCGTTTTGTGGTTTCAGTGCCCAATGCGGCCACCAACCCCGGAGCTACCGGTGGCAACAACAGCTATACATTAACTACTGCGCAACTACCCGCTCACACTCATACCGGCTCGGGCACTACTTCTACCGATGGCGACCATAACCACTCACAGGCAGGATACAACTTAGTATCGCCCGGAAACCAGATTCCTTTTTATAACTGGTCGAATCCTACTTTTGCCAATAACGTAACTGTCACAGGAAATGCAGGTGCGCATAGCCATACTTTCAGTTTTACTACGGCTGCAACAGGTTCAGGCGCGGCAATAGATAATCGCCCGGCTTATTATGCGGTGGCTTTTATCATGAAACTGTAACAGCCTGCTCAACAAACCGAAATGTTTAAAAAAGATTCAACGGTATATCGTATTGTTGCTTTTGCAGGCGTTCGGCTTATTGGTGCTGTTGAATGGCTTATCAGAAATAACAGTGCAAATGAAATCTACTATGCCACTGATGCTTTTCCGTGGATAAAAAAAGTAGAACAGCATTATGACGCGATACTTTCAGAAGTAACTAACCTGCTTCAGGCGGACGAAAAAATACCCGACTTTACAATGCTTTCCGAAGAACAGCAACGCATTGTAGAACAGAAAAAATGGAAATCATTTATCTTAAAAGTATATGGCAATGATGTTGCAAAAAATTGCAGGCAGTGCCCTGAAACCCATAAAGCCCTGCAATTTATTCCGGGCATAAGCACCGCAATGTTTTCGGTGTTTGAGGCAGGCACTGAGCTACAGCCTCATCGGGGCGTGTATGCAGGTTTGTTGCGTTATCATTTAGCATTAATTATTCCTGAAGATGCTCAGGCATGTGGCATCAGTATTCAGCATATAACCTACCACTGGCGTGCAGGCGAAAGCGTTGTTTTTGACGATACGTATGAACATAAAGCGTGGAATTATTCGGCAGAAAAACGGGTGGTGCTGTTTGTAGATTTTGAGAAACCGCTTCCCTTTTGGCTACGGCCACTCAATCGGTTTATGATATGGCTTATAGGGTCTTCTCCTATCGTAAAAAATATTCTCGGCAATATCAATCGCCTCGATAAGTAAAGCGCAATGTTGCCAAAGCAACCAATTGCTATGTTACGTGGGCTTCGTTTAAGCAAAATTATATTAATTGTTCCCGATAAGAATTGAGATTACAATAGTTTATACCGTAAGGCATTAGGCTAATATTGAAATATAAACGGTATAA
>CAYSGX010000094.1:530-9715 GCA_964430605.1 uncultured Chitinophagaceae bacterium | reverse complement strand
ACCTGCCGGGGTGTTATAAAAATGTGAAGGATACGAGTGCCACGGCAATGTTTCACCTCACCCCAACCCTCTCCCAAGGAGAGGGAGTTGACTCCGAACCAAAAATCGGAGATGAAAAAGTCCTCTCCTTGGGAGAGGATTTAGGTGAGGCATTTTTTCTCGCATGGACAACCACCCCCTGGACACTCCCCTCCAACTGCGCTTTAGCCGTTGGCGCAAACATTGAATATGTATTGGTACAAACTTTCAATCCATATACTTACCTGCCTGTAAATGTTATTCTGGCTAAAGATTTACTCGGAAAATATTTTAAGCCTGAAAACGAAAAGCTTCCTTTAGAAAATTATAAGGCAGGTGATAAAGAAATTCCTTATCAAATTGTTGCAAGCTATAAAGGAAAAGACCTCGCAGGCATCCGCTACGAACAACTATTGCCATATGCACAACCCGACACTGGCGATGCCTTTAAAGTAATTGTGGGCGATTTTGTTTCTACCGAAGATGGCACCGGCATTGTTCACATTGCGCCCAGCTTTGGTGCCGATGACATGCGTGTGGGTAAGCAAAACGGTATTGGCGCACTAACCTTAGTAAACAAGCAAGGCAAATTTGTTGATGAAGTAACCGATTTCGCAGGGCAATATGTAAAGGCTGAATATTATACTGAAGAAGAAAAAGAAGCCTTAACCAAAGAAAAAGGCTGGAAAAACTTTTTGAGTGTAGATGAGCAGATTTCTATAAAATTGAAAACGGAGAATCGTGCATTCAAAGTAGAGAAATACGAGCACAACTATCCGCATTGCTGGCGCACCGATAAACCTATTTTATACTATCCGTTAGATAGCTGGTTTATCAAAACCACTGCCATCAAAGAGCGCATGGTTGAGCTGAATAAAACCATCAACTGGAAACCTGAAAGCACCGGCACGGGTCGCTTTGGCAATTGGTTAGAAAACTTAGTCGATTGGAATTTATCGCGTTCACGTTATTGGGGAACGCCATTGCCTATTTGGAAAGATTACAGTGCAGAGAATGAAAAGGATAAATTTCTTATTGTTGGTAGTTGCGAAGAACTTAAAGAAATAGGCTACTATGTTACAGATGAGTTTATAGAGAGTTTAAAGTCATTAAAAAAACGATTTGTTGAGAAGAGTCAAGAAGAAAGAGTTTTTGAAACTTCTCTTGCAAGAGATGGGGTAATAATCAATTTTTTAAGAGATAATGTAGATACTTACCATGATAGTTATGGATTTATTAACATCCTATTAACTAGGTGCAAGTTTAACGGAGAGCATGCAAAAAAATATTTAACACCGCTTAGGAAATTAGATTTTGATATTGATTTACATAAGCCATATATTGATAGAGTTTTAATTCCAAAAGAGAATAAATTATTTTCAAGAGAACCCGACTTAATAGACGTTTGGTTTGACAGCGGAGCAATGCCTTATGCACAGTGGGGCCTCACCCCAGCCCTCTCCAAAGGAGAGGGAGCAAGCTCGGTGAAAATAGGCAGACAACCCGATGGAACCATCTCCTTCCCCTTTGGGGAAGGTCGGGATGGGGCTTCGTTTCCTGCCGATTTTATTTCAGAAGGCGTTGACCAAACCCGTGGTTGGTTCTTCACGCTACATGCTATTGGCACTATGTTGATGGACTCAGTTGCGTTTAAAAATGTAGTATCTAACGGTTTGGTGCTAGATAAGAATGGCAACAAAATGAGCAAGCGATTGGGCAATACCGTTGAGCCATTTGAAACCATTGCCAAGTATGGAGCCGATGCTACCCGCTGGTACATGATTACCAATGCGCAGCCATGGGACAATCTGAAGTTTGACATTAATGGTATAGGCGAAGTGCAACGTAAGTTTTTCGGCACGTTGTTCAACACTTATTCGTTCTTTTCGCTCTATGCCAATATCGATGGCTTCCAGTTGAATGAGCAAAATATCATTCTGGTAAAAAATCGCCCCGAGATTGATCGCTGGATAATTTCAAAACTCAACACCTTAATTAAAGAAGTTGATAGCTACTATGCCGATTATGAGCCTACCAAGGCAGGTCGTGCTGTTCAGGATTTTGTAGATGAGCAGTTGAGCAACTGGTATGTGCGCCTATGTCGCAGACGCTTTTGGAAAGGCGAAATGAACGAAGACAAACAAGCGGCTTACGAAACTTTGTTCGAGTGCCTAATTACCATTTCACAATTGATGAGCCCTGTGGCACCATTTTTTGCCGATTGGTTGTATCAAAACCTCACCAATAATTTACGCGAGAAAAATGCCGATACCCAGTATCAATTCAACTCGGTGCATTTATCACATTTCAATGTTGCCAATGAAAGCTTGATAGATGAAAGTCTCAACTACTCAATGCAATTGGCTCAAGAAGCCAGTTCATTAATTCTTTCGCTTCGGAAAAAAGCCAATATTAAAGTGCGCCAGCCATTGAGCAAGGTATTAATTCCTTCACAAGGCGATAGCTTTGAAAAACATTTGCTACACGTTTCAGAATTAATTAAAAGCGAAGTAAACGTGAAGCAAATAGATATTGTGCGCGATTTGGATTTTGCTAAAAAGAAAATAAAACCCAATTTCCGTAACCTCGGAAAAATATTTGGTAAAGATGTGCCGAATGTGGTAGAGATTTTAAATGCGCTTTCGCAAGAGCAATTAAATTCCGCAGAAAAATCTAAAACCATTTCAGTTGTTCTGAATGAAAAAGAACAAGTGCTTTCTTCAGATGAATTTGAAATTATTACTGAAGATATTCTGGGATGGGAAGTAGCCGGTTCCGATTTGCTGACTGTAGCTCTAGATATCACCATTTCTGAAGAATTAAAAAATGAAGGTTATGCCCGCGAACTGGTAAATCGCATTCAAAACCTCAGAAAAGAGAAAGATTTTAATGTTACAGACCGTATTAACATTAGGTTTGAGCAAAATACTGCTATCAATGATGCCTTGAATAATTATAAAAACTATATTTGCACCGAAGTTTTGGCGGAGCAACTAACAGTGGAAGCAAATTTAGCTGATGCTGATGTAGTGGAAGTGAATGAAAATCCGGTGAAACTTATTATTGAACGTAAAACCAATTTATCATGAGCGGAAAAAAAACGGCAACAAAAAAGCCTGCTGCTAAAGCAAAAGTTGTAGCTAAGAAGGTAACCAAAGCGCCTGCGAAAAAGGTTGCGCCTAAAAAAGCGGCAGCCAAGCCAAAAGCGAAGGCTGGTTCTTCAGTTACAAAAACACTAAAAAAATTGGTAAGCAAAGTTACCTCTGCTTTAAAAGTGAAGCCCGCTGCTAAAGCAAAACCTGCCGCTAAAAAAGTGGTAGCGAAAGTGGCTCCAAAGAAAGCCGCTAAACCGGCACCTAAAAAGGTAGTAAAGCCTGCTGCCAAAAAAGTGGCTAAAGTGGTTGCGAAAAAACCGGTAGCCAAAGCAGTTAAAAAAGTAGCCCCTAAAAAAGTGGCGGCAAAAGCAGCGCCTAAGAAAGTTGCGGAGCCTGCTCCTAAAAAGGTGGTTGCGAAAAAGCCTGCTAAAAAAGTTGCTCCGAAAAAAGTAGTGGCAAAGGTTGCACCTAAGAAAGTGGTAAAACCTGCCGTGAAAAAGGTAGTCGCGAAGCCTGCACCTAAAAAAGTTGTTAACGCGCCTGTTAAAAAAATAACGAAACCCGTTGCGCAACCTGTCGTAAAGAAGGTTGAACCAAAACCCGCACCGGTTGTTTCAAAAAGTAATTTAAAAGAAGTACCCAAAACTATTGTGAAGAAAGAACCTATGAAGACGAAAGGTAAACCCGAAAAATCGAGCTACAGCGATGCCGAGTTGGCTGAATTTAGAGATTTGATTAACAAAAAATTAGCCGCGGCTAAAGACGAACTTAAATATTTGCAAGAGCAAATCAATCGCACCTCTGCTATTGGCGATACCGATTCCGATACTACATTCAGTGGTTTGGAAGATGGTACCGGAACTATGGAGCGCGAATATTTGAATCAAATGGCTGCCCGCCAAATCAGCTATATTGGCCACTTAGACAATGCGCTGTTAAGAATTCAGAATAAAACTTATGGCATTTGCAGGGAAACCGGCAGGTTAATACCTAAAGAAAGATTAAGAGCCGTGCCACATGCAACATTAAGTATTGAAGCCAAATTGGCAAAAGACCAATAAATCGAGGCTTTGAAAAAATTTGCATTCCCCGTTATTCTAATAACCTTGCTGTTGGTTGCCGACCAGGCTTTAAAAATCTGGATTAAGACCAATATGTATTTAGGGCAGGAATATTTTATTATTGGCGATTGGTTTCGTATCCATTTTACTGAAAACGAAGGCATGGCTTTCGGTATGAAACTGGGTGGCGACTACGGCAAATTGCTTTTAAGCCTGTTCAGAATAGGCGCGGTTGGGTTTATCGGCTATTATCTCTACACCATCATCAAAGCCAACCAGCCGAGAGGTTTAATTATCAGTATTTCTTTAATCCTTTCTGGCGCGTTAGGCAACATTGTAGATAGCGTTTTTTATGGAGTACTTTTTTCCGACAGCGCCATGCAGATAGCCACATTTATGCCGCAAGGTGGCGGATATGCTTCATGGTTTCATGGCAGGGTGGTAGATATGTTTTATTTTCCTGTGGTGAGCGGCTTCTTTCCCGATTGGGTGCCTTTTTGGGGAGGCGAATATTTTCAGTTTTTCCGACCTGTTTTCAATATTGCCGATGCTGCTATTACCACAGGTGTATTTATGATTCTGATTTTCCAGAGAAGTTTCTTTTTAGAAGATGAGGAAAAAGAAAAAAAATCTGATAGCGATAACACCGATATTAAAATGCCTTTAACCTAAGCAATCTCAATTTCTCAGCCATATTTCTTTCACATCACCCAAAATGATTCTATTTTTGGGCAAACAATTTTAAAACATGAATTTTCCTGAAAATTTAAAGTATTCTAAAGACCACGAGTGGGTGCGCGTTGAAGGCGGGTTTGGCTTTATAGGTATTACCGATTTTGCGCAGAAAGAATTGGGCGATATTGTTTATGTAGATGTAAATACCGTTGGTAAAACATTAAGCAAAGAAGCGGTATTTGGCTCGGTAGAAGCAGTAAAAACCGTTTCGGATTTATTTATGCCTGTATCGGGTGAAATAATTGAACTGAATGCCTCTTTAGACAGCGCGCCTGAATCGGTAAATAACGACCCTTATGGCGATGGCTGGATGGTGAAAGTGAAGTTCACAAATGCCGAAGAACTGAACGACCTGCTTGACAGCAACGCCTATCGCCAGTTGATTGGACAGTAGCAGTCTTTCGTGCCTGCATGTTTTTCAGCATTCATTTCTATACGCTGCTTTGGGCAGGCTTTATTCTTGCGGTTTCCTTTTGGTCGGGCAGTAGTATTTCCAAAATAGGGCTTTGGCGGTTCCCTCATTCAGACAAAATTATGCACCTGATATGCTATGCCATACTTGCGTTGCTTATGAATAGTAGTGCCACAAAACAATATGGCTTCAGAAAAAAACAATATTACATTTCAGGAGCGGTCTTTTTTATTTGTGTCAGCTACGGCATTATGATTGAAATTTTACAGCCCGTAATAACCCCCGACAGAGTTTTTGATTATTTCGATATAGCGGCTAATGTGGCCGGCTGTGTCGTTGGTATTTTTATATATCGGTATGGATATCTGAAATTTCAGGATTAGTTCTTGTGTTTTTTTAGTACGAAATCTCAAGTGTTCGAAACACGAAAATTCGAGTCTTTTCTTTGCGGACTTTAGTCCGCTTTTGAAAATATAAAGTCCTTTTGTCAAAAAAAGCAGCGGGTTTTAACCCGTTGCAAAAGAGCAAATTCAAAGTTTCGAACAGTAATGGTACGAAGTCCAAAATCAGCGATTAATAGATTCTTTTGTGGCATAGCGGACGCTACAACCTGCGGGTTTGCGTATATTTGAATTTTATGAGACACACAGTTTATATGTTATGTAACAACGAAAACCGACCTATATATGTCGGCATGACTATGGACAATCATATAGATAATTCAAGTTTTGTACCTTCAATAAAGAGGCAAAGTGAGTGTTTTAACCAAACTAAACTTATTTTGTATCACACTTGTATTTCAAAATCTGACATGAAAACCCGACACGATTTTTTAATTACAAAACATAATCCGCTGTATAATCATATAGCTTATAATGAAAACCTATTCACTTTTGAAATAAACGATTTTGATTGGAAATATTTTCCAAAGGACGACAATTTTTTATTTAATAGAGCTTGTGAAAAGTTGGCAAACATGAAATCTTTAAATGTAACATTAAATGAAATTGCGTATAAAAATTCTACAGTTAATTTTCTGAAAAATAAAAAAACGAAGTTCGTTTCTATTAAAACTTATCCAATAAAATTTGAGGACGGCTCATATAGTTTATCTGCGACAGTGATAAATAACGAAATTTATTTTTTTCAAAATCAAATTGATTCAATTTGCAAAGACAGCAATCATGCGACTTCAACTCAATCAACAGTAAATCTCATAGAAAAAAATATTTTAAATCACAATGAGGTTATAATTTTAGAAGATAGTGAAAGTATTCGCTTAAACACAAATAGCAATACAATCAATGCTAATAACAAATATCTATACCCTAAACGCACTGCATTAATCAATGTTAGTGGCTCAATAAAATATATTGACCATCTCTTAAAATTAGTAAATGATGAAAATGCTCATCAATTAAAAAATGACATTTTATCCTTTAGCAAGAACATACAGACAAGTAAGAGGGCAAGTCTTTCGTGCTAAAAACCCGTTATTCGGAATTTGTAATTCCGAATCCTTATCACAGGATTTTTAATCCTGCTGTTTTTTACATTCCGCTTTTCGGTTCGCAGCACCCGCGATACGAGATTCGACATTACAAATGTCGATAACGAGTATTAACTTTCCAATTTTCTTGGCTTTTGAATTTTGAGTTTTGTATTTTGGGCTTTAATAGTTTTTCGTGAAAAAAATATTTACCTTTTTTATTTTCATTGCTTCGGCTTTAAAATGCCTTGCCATTGGTTCAATCAATATTGCCGCGCCTGAAAGCCTTTTCGATACCGCTATAACCCGAATTACTATTGAAGATGTGCAGCAACTGTTGCAAAAAGCCTGCAACTGTGAAGTAACCGTTAACGGCAGTAATGCAGATGTGGAAATACAATTGCCCGATATTCCTTTGAACACCATTTGCTTGCCAAATAAATTTCAGCAGGCAGCAAATGTGCCTTATTATCCATACCCTGAACATGATTTTAAATGGACAGCCTCACAAGAAGGCGCAACCATAGTTTACAAATTAGAAGCAGGCTGTTGGCAGGGTGTAAGTTTCGGTTTGTATGCTTTGTTGCAAGAGCAACTTGGGTTTCGGTTTTATCACCCGCGCGAAACTATTATTCCTGAAATCAGTAGCGGTGATTTTCAAAGTTTCAATGAATTTGAAGGCACAGCTTTATTCGATAAAAAAGGTTTTCATCTACACACACAGCACCCTTTAGAACTTACCGAGCAACTGCACGATGGCGCTATTCCCAATGCTTTAGAAGATATTAAAGAATACCTGAACTGGCTGGCGCGTAACGGGCAAACCTATTTCGAGTTTTGTTTGCTTGAAAATATAGATAGAAAAATATGGAACAACCACGCCAGGGCTATGGTAGATTATGGGCATCAGCGCGGGTTAATCATGAGCGTTGATTTATCGCTGCACATGATTCAGCAAAAAACTTTTCAGTTGTATAAAACACCGCCAGAATCTTTTAAAAACAAAAAGAAACAAATTGAAAAAAACTTAGCGTGGCTTTTGGAAGGCGGTTGGGATGTTTTAAACGTAGAATTCGCTACTGCCGAATTTGTTGGGGGCAACCGAAAGAAAAAAGAGTTGTTGCGCCTGCATGTAATAAACTGGCTACAGCAAAACAGTGATGCCAAATTAATGGGGCGCAAGCATGTGGTGAAAGATGAAAACGAACGTCTGGCAAAAGAAACACTACACATGGATAGTATTCAAAACGCGCTTGATAAAGAGCGTGGCGTGCTGATTCATACCGTAATGTTTTACGACATGACCGAGCCGCAAGCGCCTGTTTATGAAAATAAAAACCTGCGACACATGTATGATTTAATGTTGCAGGAAAAAGAAAATAGAGAAACATGGTACTATCCCGAATCGGCTTACTGGATTACGTTCGACAATTCTATCCCCATGTTTTTGCTGCCTTATCTCAATGCCCGTTTAAGCGATATAGATACTTGTATTAAGCATCAAATTCCGGGGCACATCACTTTTAGTTCGGGATGGGAGTGGGGCTATTGGCTGTTCGATTGGAGCATTGCCCGCTGGAGCTGGCAGTATAAAGTGAATGGCAAAGAGCAGCCCCGATACCCTTTAGATGCCGTGGGCCTGTTGTTTGATTATGATGAAGCAATAATGTCGTTGATGCAACAACAGCTCAACTTACAGCAGCAGTATTTAAAAGACAGCAACCTTATACAATGGCTCACCGCCATGACCGTTACCGATGAAATGCCCTTTGGGTTAAGCCAAAACTATGAGCCGCGCCCGCCTCATTTTTATAAAGACATTTCGAATAATATTTCTGCTGAAATTATTGCACATTTAAAACAAAACACGTTGCCTTTGCTTCAGCATTTTGCTGCCACCACATTATTACTTTGCGAAAACATGAAACAACTTTCCGGAGAAAAAAATACAGCCATATTAAGTGAATGGATTGATGGCTTACAAGTAACCGGATATCGTGCGCAACATCGCTATCACACATTAAGTTATTTGCTTGATAGAAGATCTGCTGAAATCAATAAAGAAAAGTTTAGCGACCGCAACCATATTAACGAAGCGGAAAATGTGCGAAACAATGCCCAAAAAATTGTGTATCAAAGAGAACCGCGCTATCGTTATCCGGTTGAATTATTAAGCAGAAAAAGATACAGCCATACCGCTTATCATTACGGGTATCTGTATCCGGTAAGCAATTTGCATTTTTGGAACAGAGAAGAGCAGCAAGCGCTACGCAATAAATGGAATTTCAGGTTTATGAGTATTTGGGATGTATTTAGAATTGTGGGGTTGAAAGATTAATGACATTAGCAGAGCAAAATCTTTGGTGCAATTTCAC
>CAYSGX010000094.1:0-520 GCA_964430605.1 uncultured Chitinophagaceae bacterium | reverse complement strand
ATTCAGTTTCGAACTTATACCAAGAGTTGGTATGTTTGAATTGAAATTAAGCGAAATGGCTAAAAACACTTCAATCCTTCTTGGTGATTATTTTGACAGCTTTGTTAATCATCAGCTTCAGACAGGTCGCTATTCCTCTGTCAGCGAAGTTGTAAGAGCAGCTTTGCGATTATTTGAACAGGAAGAAGGCAAAAAAAATGAACTTATTAAGGAACTGAAAAAAGGCGAAAAATCAGGGTTTGTTCAAAAGTTCGATAGGAAAAAATTTATAAAAAATCTTCACGACAAGCATATAACTGATACGCTATAAAATCAGTGGATTCTTATCATCTCTTAAAACTCAAAAACATTAGACTGCTCTTTCATTAGTTAGAGAAACTTTGGTCGCGGCAGCGTTTATGGTGATACGTTGTTTTTAAAGTTCCCGCATCAATCACTACATTTACATCATGTTGAAAGCAGAAAAACCATTCGACAACCCGCGTATTTTCTGGGACGTGGATTATACCAAAATGGATTA